>CALXVA010000006.1 GCA_944391835.1 uncultured Clostridia bacterium
AATATATAGTATAAAATATATAAATAGATATTATAATTATACTAAATAAAAAAAGGTGTGATTTGTAAATATGAAAAAAATTTTATATAATGCTGATTTTATAACATTAGATGGTGAAAACCAAAACATTGAAGCAATACTTATAAATAATGGTAAAATTGAAAAAGTAGGAAAAGAAAAAGAAGTATTAGCCTTAAAAGATAGCAAAACAGAAGTGATAGATTTATCTAAAAAAACTGTTATGCCATCCTTTATAGATGCACATAGTCATTTTTTTGCAGTGGCAAACGATTTATCACAAGCTAATCTAAATAATTGTAAAAGTTTTGACGACATACAAAATTCAATATTAAGTTATGTAAAACAAAAAGGTATAAAGCCAAATGAATGGATTATTGCAAATAATTATGATAATAACAATTTACAGGAGGGCAGAAATATTACAAAAGAAGAATTAGACAAAGCATTTCAAAGTAACCCTATTGTTTTAAAACATAAATCAGGACATAGTGGAGTGTTAAATTCAAAAGGATTGCAGATGCTAAATATAACAGAAAATACAACAAATCCTGATGGAGGAAAAATAGAGAAAAAAGATGGAAAACTTACAGGATATTTAGAGGAAAATGCATTTATTGAAAATATAAAGAAAATTCCTATGGTATCTGAAAACGAATTGCTAAATAATATAAAACTAGCACAAGAAAAATATGCTTCTTATGGAATAACAACAGTTCAAGAAGGATATCTTACTAAAGAACTAATTCCTATATACAGGAAAATAGTAGAAGACAAAGCCTTAAGCCTAGACGTAGTCGCATATATAGATGAAAAGTGCGAAGATATAGTACGAGAGGAATTTGCAAATTGTATAAAACAGTATAAAAACAACTTTAAAATAGGTGGTTATAAAATATTTTTAGATGGTTCACCTCAAGGAAGAACGGCATGGATGAGAACTCCATATGCTAATGATGAAAACTACTATGGCTATGGAACTATGACTGATAAAGAGGTAGAAAGAATAATAGAAAAAGCGTATAATAATGAGCTACAATTACTTGCACACTGCAATGGTGATAGGGCATTAGAGCAGTTTATTCATTGTATAAAGAAGTTAGGAAAAAATATAGAAAAAATACGACCAGTACTAATACATGGACAATTAATAGGTATAGACCAATTAGAAGAAATAAAGAAGTTAGGGATTATACCATCATTTTTTGTCGCCCACACATATTATTTGGGAGATGTGCATATAAAAAATTTTGGACTTGAAAGAGCTGAAAAAATAAGTCCTGCAGGTAGTAGTGGTAAAGAAAAAATTGTATATACATTTCATCAAGACTCGCCTGTGCTAGAACCCAATATGTTCGAAACAATTTGGTGTGCAGTAAATAGAAAAACAAAGCAAGGAATAACATTGGGAAAAGATGAAAGGATAAGTGTAATAGAAGCTATAAAAGCAGTTACTGTAAATTCTGCATATCAATATTTTGAAGAAAGTAATAAAGGAAGTATAAAAGAAGGAAAAATAGCTGATTTAATAGTTGTTGATAAAAATCCATTAAAAGTTGATAGTGATGAATTAAGAAATATAAAAGTATTAGAAACTATAAAAGACGGACAAACAATTTATAGGACAATTGATTAAAACTTTATTATTACTATTTGTAACCATTTATAAATTTGTTTTTGATATCACACGTCAAGTGAAAAGTTAAATGCATTTTGACATCACATGTATGAAAAAAATAAAAAAACTATAAAATTCATGCAAAATATGTTATAATAATTTACACAAAATAATACAAAAAAATTATAAGGAGTAACGAAAATGACAGGATTGTTAATTAAATTATTTATTAAAGACAAAGACAATGTACAAAATGTAGAAGTAAGAGAAAAATACGGAATGCTATCAAGTATAACAGGCATAATTGTTAATATTCTACTATCAATTTTTAAATTGATTATAGGAATGTTTGCAAATTCAATGGCAATAATATCAGATGGATTAAATAACATATCAGATGCAGGCTCATCTGTAGTAACAATGTTAGGATTTAAAATGTCACAAAAAAAGGTAGATGCCGACCATCCATGGGGCCATGGAAGGATGGAATATATAAGTGCATTTATAGTGGATATTTTAATTATACTAGTTGGTTTTGAACTATTACAAAGTTCAATAGAGAAGATAATAAATCCAGAATTACCAAATGTAAATTATATAACAATTATACTATTAGTTGTTGCAATATTGGTAAAATTATGGCTATTTTTATTTTACAATAAAATAGCAAAAACTATCTCATCTACTGCAATAAAAGGGAATGCCTATGATAGTATATCGGATTCTGTTTCTACTTTTGCAGTATTGATTTCAACACTTATAGCTAAATTCGTAGGCATTTCAATAGACGGCTATGTAAGTTTGTTAGTTTCAGCATTTATATTGGTAACAGGATTTAAAGCAATAAAGGAAATTATAGATATACTATTAGGAATGAAACCAGACCCAGAGTTTGTTAAAGAAATAGAACAGTTTGCTATAAAATATGAAACAATACAGGGAATACACGATATTATGGTACATGACTATGGACCAGGCAGAAAAATTGTATCATTCCACGCAGAAGTGCCAGCCAATTCCGATATCTGCAGAGCGCACGATATTATAGATCAAATGGAACAAGATATTTTTGAAAAATTTGGTTGTATTACAACTATACATATGGATCCTATAGTAGTGGATAATGAAGAAATAAATGAAATGAGAAGAGAAACTGAAAGAATTGTGAAAAGCATAAATGAAAAATTTTCTATCCACGATTTTAGAATGACGGATGGAGGAGAAAGAATAAATTTAATATTTGATTTGGTTATTCCAACAGATGAAAAAATTGATGTAGATGCAACAATACAAACAATACAAAACGAATTACATAACAAAAACAATAAGTATCATGCAGTAATAAAACCAGAGCATTCATATAGTTAAAACAACGTGTATATAGGTTAAGCACAAAATAAAGTATATATGGGAAAAAACATTAAGCAAGTTGATTTTTCTCATACAATAAAAGATAGGAGCACATCTAAATATAAAATGAAAGCAACACAATATATAACAATAAAAAACACAAATATTCCAATAATTATACGAAGCTATAAAACTTCTAAGTATTTAAAAATGTATTTTAAAGCAGAAGTTTTATGTATAAGTAAGCCTAAATATGTAAGTATGAAAAAAGCTCTGGAATTTATTCAAGAGAATGAAGAATATGTATATAGTAGATACATGAAAATAATTTCAACAGATAATAAAAAGACTAAACAATGGAAAACAGGAGAACCTTTCTATTTCAAAGGAGAAGAGTATAAGGTTAGTAATAAAATAACTGATAATAACCAAGCAACTACAAGAGTTAGAATAGTAATAAACATAGACTCAACTAATAAAGTATTAAATATATCATATCCAAAAGAGTTTAATACTTTAAGAGAAGAAGAGAAAAAACAATATATAGATAAATGTATAAAGAAAATTTTAAAGAATAATACGGAAATTTTATTAGAAGAAAGAGTACCATATTGGAGTAAAATTACAAAAATCCAATATGCAAAATTTAAAGTAAATGATGCGACAAGTAAATTTGGTAGTTGCATTCCTAAAACTAAAATATTGCACTTTTCTTCTAGACTAATAATGCTTCCAGAAGACAAAATAGATGCAATAATTGTACATGAACTATGTCACATAATACATCCAAATCATAGCAAGGAATTTTATGACTTAGTTAGAAAATATATACCAAACTATGATGAAATAAACAAATGGCTTAAGAAAAATGGAGGAATAATTTTATTTTAAAATAAAAATGCTGAAATGCTTGTTATATCTGCACTCTAAGAGAAATGTGAAAGTTATGTGAAAATTAGCACTCTACACTTGACTTTGCTAAAATTAGATGTATAATAATATATGTAAAAAGAAAAAGATACTTTTTACAGAATATAAACCTTATGATAAAGGTGTCAACACATAAATAAAAAAATAAAGAAAGGAAGTTGATTGTTATGATGATGATACCAAGAAGAAAAAACGAATTTGATTTATTTGATGAAATGTTTAATGACCCATTTTTCACAAGAGGTGAAAACAAATTGATGAGAACAGATATTAAAGAAAAAAATGACCACTATGAATTAGAAGTAGATTTACCAGGATATGAAAAAGAAGATATAAAAATTGAACTTTCAGATGGATATTTAACAGTACATGCAAGTATGAATAAAACAGTTGATGATGAAAAAGATAGCAAATATGTTCATAAAGAAAGATATGTTGGAGAATGCTCAAGAAGCTTCTATGTAGGAGACAATATTAAAGAAGAAGACATCAAAGCAAGCTTCAAGAATGGTACATTAAAACTAACATTGCCAAAAGAAAGACAAGAAAAACAAGATGAGAAAAAATATATCGATATTGAATAATAACTGAAAAACATGAAAGACGATTCTTCACAAAAGGCAGAAAGTAAAAAAACTTTCTGCCTTTTGTGTGATTTAAGAGTTCATTATCAATCATCATCTTTCACAACTGTATCTTCCACTGTCATTGCAATTTTAGGAAACAATACTGTTCCGCATTTAGGACAAACTAAAAGATTATAACTTTCTTTTAGGCTGAACATGGATTCATAGTTATAATAAGGTTTAGTGAGAACAGGAAACAATAAAAATTCCTTGTCTCCATCTAACACTTTACGTTTAACTATTTCATCCCTTCGAGGGATACCAATGCCACAATAACCATATATTGGATGCTTTACTAAAAAAGACTTTTTAGGGATAACTTGTTTCCGGATTAACCTCTTTTCAGAAAAAACATAACCACATGGACATTTTTGAGTAATCACTCTCATTAACATAGTGAATTTATACCTCCTAGCATATTTGTTTATACAGTATGTGAAAAAATGAAACATGTAAATTCCTTCTAACTTCAAGCATTTGCTTATTTGTTATATATAAAGTGGATTTTACCAACTTGCATTAGTATATCATAGATTACATAAAACTGCAAGACTTAAAGTACTACTTAAATTTTTGCAGAATAATGGATTTACTTTTGTAAATCCATTATTCTGCAATTTCCTCACACATAGTATTGTAAACCCTTTCTTTTAAATCTAAGATTGATTCTTTTTTAGAAAGCAATTTGTTAGGGTAAATAGGCTCTTTTATAACTAAAGTAATTGTAGTTCTGGTTTTTATAATGTTAGATATTTTTTTAGATTTATTAAATTTAAAAACCATTGGCACCACAGGAACATTATTTCTTACAGCAAAGTCAAATGCACCATTTTTAAAATGTCTAATTTTAGTATAATATGGCCATAGAGAACCCTCGGGATAAAAATGTACAGTTTTGTTGTCTTTTAAAAGATTATCTATAGAATTCATAAAATTTTTAGTATATTTAATATCATTAGGAATTGGAACTGTATTTAGTAATTTTATAATTTTACGAACTACTGGTATTTTAAAGTTATTTTCTAGTGAAGTATAAAAAGTTTTCTTTGGCGCATTTGCAAGACCAACCATTGTACAATCCATTGGGTGAACGTGGTTGGAAACTGTAACTTTACCACAGTCAATGTTTTCTAAATTTTCTTTACCTTCTATTTTAAATCCAAAAAAGAATTTATTAATAATAGTTAAAAGAGGATAAGCGATAAGGTAAAGTAAGTTAGAAAAAGTATTAAATATAAAATTATCATTTACAAAATCAAAATCCTCATCAATTTCAAATTTACAAGGTTGCCAGAAATGCAATACGTGTGAATCTTCGGGAATATTTTCTTCTTCCTTTTTATTTACATTCTCTAATTGCATCTTCAAACATCTCCTCCATTTTCTTTATACTATCTTTTAATCTGTATTTTTCAGCACTTTGAGAATATTTTATTTCCATCTCTTTTCTATATGACTCGTTATCAATCCAAAAATCTATTTTATTTGTTAAATCACTGCTATCCCCAGCTTTAAATAAGCTCTCTGGCACTAATGCAAATTGCTTTGTAGCAGAATTTTTACTATTAGCAATTATTGGAACATTACCACAAGCAAATGCTTCAATACAAGAAATAGCTTCAATTTCTGCATCTGCACTATGAACATATAAATCTGTAGATTTAAGTAATTCTATTAAGTTTTCCTTGTCATAAAATTTCATTACAGGCGATATAGGAAGTTTTTCTCCTAATCTTCTATATTTCTTTTCTTCTGGACCTTTTCCTGCCAAAACAAGTTGTATTTTATCAGCGTATTTTGACTTTGAAATTGCATCAATTAGGACATCTTGCCTTTTTTCATTAGAATATCTTCCTATCATTGTAATTACAAATTTATCCTTAAACTCAGGTGATTTTTGCTTTTCATAAAATTTAAAATCATCATCTACTCCATTGGAAATTATATGAAGTTTGGCAGTGTACCCATGTGCTCTTAATTCATTTGCAATAAATTCGCTTGGACAATGTATATGATTAAATCTATTAAAAAATGAATCTCTATAATGAGAGTAAATCATATCATTTACTTTAGCTTTTGTACCAAGCCCAATAGAATAAGTAATATTTTCTGGCTGAACGTGGAATGCCGTTGTATGTGGAACATTTAGCTTTTCGCAAATTTTAAGGCCAACCTTAGATAGCCAAAAAGGCATATAAAAATGAACAGCATCAACACTAGAAATAGCTTTTTCCAAAAGCTCCGTATCTGGAATAGCAAAAGTCATACCTTGTGACTTTACTATATGCGATATACCAGGAGGCAAAGGAAGCTCTTTTAAATTAAATTTATATTCGTCTTTTTTATTACCTGTACTAATAACATAAACCTGATTTCCTGCATCTTGCAATCCTTTTACAAAACGCCTCGCAGAAATAGTGGTTCCATTATTGGAATTATCAAATTGATCTATAACTATTAAAATTTTCATAAAAATAAAATTCCCTCTTAGCTTATTGTTAATAAATACTATAAAATTAAGCTAAATTTTTTTCGATAGTTAACACTAAATATTATACAATAATTGACAAAAAAACACAAGATTTTAGACGAAATATGAATTTTATATGAACTTAACCTTATTTAGGGTATTAGCTAAATTAATATATGTATTGATAAATAAATAGAAATATGATATAGTTTGTATGAATTTTAATTTTTTTGTACATTATATTATAATAATGTGCTATAGAACTGTCAAGAAAAGCTAAAAAAAGTTGAATAACGGTTTTGGTTTTATAACAATTAATAATAAAATTGAAGAGGTAAAAAATGTGGGCTTTAGTTACAGGAGCATCTTCTGGAATTGGAAGAGATATGTCAAGATACTTGTATAATTTAGGCTATAGTCTAGTAATTGTAGCCAGAGATAAAACTAAGTTAGAAGAATTAAAAAAGGGCTTAGAAGAAAATAATGTGAACGCAAGTGCAGGTAGTAGTATTAACAGAACTAATAGTAATAATGACAGTAGAAATAACAATAATTCTATTAACCTAAATAATAGCAAAATTGATAGCAAAAATAACAACGAAAAAATTAAAACTAAACAAGAAATAATAGTAATAGCAAAAGACTTAAGCAATAAAGAAAACTGTATGGAAATTTACGAAAAAACAAAAAGCATACAAGTGGATTTACTTGTAAATAATGCAGGATTTGGTGTGTTTGGTGAATTTAGCAAAACAGATTTAGAAAAAGAAATAAATTTAATAAATACAAATATAACTGCATTGCACATCTTAACAAAACTATATTTGAAGGATATGATAAAAAGAAATAGTGGACATATATTAAATGTTGCATCTATAGCTGGAATGGAGCCAGGTCCACTTATGGCCACCTATTATGCATCAAAATCATATGTAATAAGATTATCAAGAGCCATAAACAAAGAATTAAAAAAAGAAAAGTCTAAAGTAAAAATAAGTATTTTATGTCCAGGACCTGTAGATACAAACTTTAACAATGTAGCAAACGTAGTATTTAAAGCTCCAAGTATGCCTAGTGAAAAAGTGGCAAAATATGGAATAGATAAAGCTTTAAAAGGAAAACTAATAATTATACCAGGAATATTAAATAAAAGTGTTAGATTTTTCTCTAAGATAGTGCCAGATTGTATATTAGAAGAAGTAGCATATCATATTCAAAGAAGAAAAAGGGTATAAAATATATGCTATTTTGTAGAACAAGAATAAATCTGCCTAATTCAACATAAAAAGAAGGGAATATAGTAATAATGAATCTTATACTAATACCAATCCTTTATACAGCAAAAATAGGTTTAAATATTATTTATTTTTTTATAAAATTATTCACAAAACAAAAAAATAAAGTAACAATGCTTAGTAGGCAATCAAACAATATAAATATTGACTTTAGATTACTAAAAGAAGAAATAGAAAAGAAAAACGAAAATTCAAATGGCAATAATAGCAACATAGAAATAAAAATTTTATGCAAAATGATTCCAAAAACATTATGGGGTAAAATACAGTATTGCTTCTATATGATAAAATGCTTGTATCATATTGCTACCTCAAAAATATGCATCATAGATGGATACAATATAGCAATAAGTTCATTAAAGCATAAGAAAAATTTAAAAGTTGTCCAAATTTGGCATGCCACGGGAGCAATAAAGAAATTTGGATATCAAGTATTAGGAAAAGAAGAGGGTAGCAATAAAAAAATAGCCAAGATAATGAAGATGCATGCAAATTATAATATGGTAACTTGTACAAGTGAAGCAACAAGAAAAATATATTCTGAAGCTTTTAATACTGATATAGAAAAAATAAAAGTATTAGGAATGCCTAGAATAGATTACATTTTAGGGAAAAATAATGAAATTAATGAAAAGATAGCTAAGCTTTATGAAGAGTATCCAAAGCTAAAAGAAAAGAAAAACATTGTATATGTACCAACATTTAGAAAAGATAAAGTAATAGATATAGATAAAATAATAGACAATATAAATACAGAAAAATATAACTTAATAATACGCTTGCACCCATTAGATAAAAACGAAGTTAAAAATGAATATAAAGTAGATAAGAAGTATTCTACATCAGAATTGATAAAAATTGCAGATTATGTTATAACAGACTATTCTGCAGTAGCATTTGAAGCTGCTACATTGGACAAACCACTATTTTTCTATTTATATGATATTGATGAGTATGTAGATATAAGAGGTTTAAACATTAATTTACAAGAAGAAATGAAAGATAGTACTAGTAGTAACATAATAGACCTTGTAGATATGATAGAGAATAATACATATAATTGTCAAGATTTGAGAAAATTTAAAGAAAAGTATGTACAAACAGCAGATACAAATAATACAAAGAGAATTGTAGAATATATTATGAAATCGTTGGAAAAAATGAGAGGAAAAGAAACTAAGATATAGCTTGAAGGAGAAAGGAAAAATGCTAGAAGAACTAAAAACAGAAAAAAGCAGAAGAATAATAATAGTTTTACTTGCACTATTTGTAACAATTTCATTTGGTTTAAGCCTAGATATTGTAAATAATAGCGATATTAGTGAAATAACAAGTAATACAAATTATTTTGTGAAAATATTATTAAAATTTAATTATTCGATAGAAAAAGATATATTTAAAAGTTTTTTGTTATTTGCTTTACTTATTATGTTTTTTAAAAAAGCTTTTTTTAGAGAAGATATTGAAAAACATGGCAAGAAAATATTTAAAGTAATTTTATCATTACTATTTTCATTTTTTATGGTTTTGGGATATAGCTATTCAAAAATAAATAGCTGGGATATGATATTTGCAAATACATTTCAATTATTTAAGGCTACTATTGTCTTTATAGGATATTACATTTTATTTAGAGCGATAATAAATTATTTGTTTGATGAACTATTTCAGAATATCAAAATAAAGGAAACAACTAATAAAGTGTACAACTTTATATTTATAAAACATTCTTTTATTATGCCACTTGCGATTATATTGGTATGTTGGTTGCCTTATATAATTGCATACTATCCAGGTATTGTAATGCAAGATTCTTCAAGACAAATAGAACAATTTTATGGGTATGATATACCGGAAAATAGTTCTACTAATTCGATTAATCTTATAGATGAAAACGTTAAGATTACAAATCATCATCCAGTAACACATACAATTATTTTGGGAATTTGCACACAATTTGGAAAATTAATAGGAAATGATAATATAGGAATATTTACTTATACAATATTGCAAGTTATTTTATTTGCTTCAACATTTGCATATATAATTCATTTTATGAAAAATTTAAAAATACCAAATTTTATTAGAAGTTTAGCTTTAGCTATTTTTGCATTATTACCTATTATTCCTGTCTATGCAGTAGATATTACAAAAGATGTTCCGTTTGCAAGTTTTGTTTTATTATATATTATAAAAGTGTATGACATGATAAAAAATGCTAATAAAACAAAATATAAATGGAAACAATATCTTATTATTGCAATATTAAGCTTACTAATTGCATTATTTAGAAATAATGGAATTTATGTAATAATATTCTCTCTTCCTTTTATTGCAATTATAGATAAAATGAATAGAAGAGGAATTCTAATAGTTTCTGCAAGTGTATTGATAATATATGAAGCTTTTACATCTATTTTATTACCAGCATTAAAAATATCGCCAGCAAGTATAAGAGAAGCTTTATCTGTTCCGTTTCAACAAACTGCTCGTTATGTAGAAGAACATGGAGATGAAGTTACAGAAGAGGAAAAACAAGCAATAGATAAAGTATTAGATTATGATACTTTGGCAGATAGGTATAACCCAGTTCATGCAGATGCTGTAAAAAACGAATATAATAAGGATGCTACAACAGATGATTTAATAGAATATTTTAAAGTATGGTTTGGAGGCCTAATAAAACATCCAACCACATATATTCAGGCTACTCTGAATAATACTTATGGATATTTTTATCCAGAGTCTAGAGTTTATTCTTATACACCTTCTTATATGGTAGAATCAACGACATCTTTAAATAATACAGGAGAATTTAATTATGAGTATATAGAAAGTTTAAGAGGAGAAAGAAAATTCATAGATACTTTAACCGAAACAATAAGAGATTTGCCAGGAACGTCATGGATTATAAATATAGCTTTTAATGCTTGGATAATTATAATTATACTTGTATATTTATTGTATAATAAGAAATATAGGTATATTATCTACCTATTACCTTTTATATCAATTATTTTAGTGAATATGTTATCACCAGTGAATGCTTATTTTAGATATGCTATGCCATACATTTTTGGAATGCCATTAACAGTAGCAGTATTTATTGATATATTAAATAATAAAGAAAATTGTGATAAAAAAACGGAGGCTAGTGATGAAAAGTAAAATTGCAGTTCTAATACCTTGTTATAATGAGAGTAAAACTATAGAAAAAGTGGTAAAAGATTATAAAAGTGTTTTACCAGAAGCAGATATATATGTGTACGATAATAATTCAACAGATGGAACTGATGAAATAGCAAGAAAAGCAGGAGCAATTGTAAGATATGAAAGAAAACAGGGAAAAGGGAATGTTATTAGAAGTATGTTTCGTGAGATAGAGGCTGACTGTTATCTTATGATAGATGGAGATGATACCTATCCAGCAGAAAGTGCTAGAGAAATGTGTAATTATGTTCTAAATGACAATGTGGATATGGTAATAGGAGATAGACTATCTTCAACCTACTTTACAGAAAATAAAAGAGCATTTCATAATTTTGGAAATAGAATAGTAAGATGGTCTATAAACACAATATTTAGAAGCAAAATAAATGACATAATGACGGGCTATAGGGCTTTTAGCTATCAATTTGCAAAAAGCTATCCTGTACTTTCAAAAGGTTTTGAAATAGAGACCGAAATGACTATACATGCTATTGATAAAAACTTTACTTTAAAAGAAATACCAGTGCAATATAGAGATAGACCTGAAGGAAGTGTATCTAAATTAAATACTTACAAAGATGGAGTTAAAGTAATAAAAACTATTGCTACTCTATTTAAAGAATATAAACCAGGTCTTTTCTTTAATATAATATCATTAATAATTTTTGTAATAGCAGCTATTTTAGCAATTCCAGTATTTATTGAATATATGAATACAGGATTAGTACCAAGATTTCCAACTTTAATAGTTGCATGTATTTTACTAGTAATATGTTTATTACTAACCACAACAAGTATTATATTACAGGTTATAGTAAAGAAAAACAAGCAGATATTCGAGATATTATTGAACCAAATAAATATAATGAAAAATAAATAAACAATTGTAAAATAAAGAGGGAAAAAGAATGAAGATTATAAGAAAGATGGCTTATATGATTTCAGAAAATAGTGTATTTTTTAGAACTATTTTCAGAAAGACATCAAATTTTATAAAAAAAATTAAATATAAATTAGCTACAATAGGAATAAAAGTAGATGATAAAACAATTGTGTTTTGCACATTTAATGGAAAATCTTATTCATGTAGTCCAAAAGCATTATATGAATATATGGTAAACAATGATAAATATAGTGATTTTAAATTTATATGGGGCTTTAAAAATGTAGAACAATATAAATATTTAGAAAACAATAAAAATACAAGTGTTATAAAACTAAACACTAAACAGTATATAAAATATCTTGCTAAGGCAAAATACTGGATTTTTAATTATAAAATACCAGACTATTTGTATCCAAAAAAAGAGCAAGTTTTTGTACAATGTTGGCATGGTACACCACTAAAAAGGTTAGGCTGTGATTTAATACATTTTGATAATGTATTAAATACAATGGAAGGAATGAAAAAACGATATAAAATAGAAGCTTCTAAATTTACTTATTTCCTATCTCCTTCTAAATTTGCAAGCGAGAAGTTTATATCTGCCTGGAACTTAAAAGAAATAGGTAAGGAGAATATAATAATAGAGAAAGGCTATCCAAGAAACGATTTTTTATTTAACTATACAGAGAAAGATATAAAGAAAATAAAAGCAAAATTAGGAATAGAAAATGAAAAAAGAAAAATAATACTTTATGCACCAACATATCGATCTAACCAACATGAGGCAGGAGTTGGATATACATATAAAGAAGAGATTAATTTTGAACATTTAAGAGAAAAATTCGGAAATGAATACATTGTTCTTTTTAGACCACATTATTTTATAGCTAATGTATTTAATTTTGAAAAATATAAGGGATTTGTATATGATGTGTCTAAAATAGATGATATAAATGAATTATACATAATAACAGACTTGTTAATAACAGATTATTCAAGCGTGTTTTTTGATTATGCTAATTTAAAAAGACCAATGATATTTTATATGTATGATTTAGAGCATTATAGAGATAAATCAAATGGTTTCTATATTGATTTAGAAGAATTACCTGGAAAAATAACTGAAACTCAAGAAGAATTAGAAAAAGAAATAGAAAGAATTGACAAAAACTTTAAGTATGATGAAAAATACAAAAAATTTAACGATAAGTATAATTATTTAGATGATGGAAAAGCAAGTGAGAGAGTAGTGGAAGAAATAATAAGAAATGGAGGAATAAAGAAATGAACATAGCGGTAATATTTGCAGGTGGAGTAGGAAAACGAATGAAAACAAATGGGGTGCCAAAACAATTTTTAGAAGTATATGGAAAACCAATTTTAATTTATACCTTAGAAAAATTTGAAAATAATCAAAATGTAGATGCTATAATTATATCTTGTTTAGAAGAAAAAATAGATTATTGCAAAAAATTAGTAGATAAATATGATATTTCTAAAGTTAGAGCTATTGTAAAAGGTGGAAAAACGGGACAAGAGTCTATATATAATGGGTTAAGAGCAGCAGAACAAATTTCTGAATCTGACAAAGATATTGTACTTATCCATGATGGAGTAAGACCTTTAATAGATGATGAAATTATTGATAATAATATAAAGTGCGTAAAAGAAAATGGTTCTGCAATTACTTGCGTCGAATGTAAAGAAACAGTTGTTATTTTAGATGATAATGATAATATAAAAGATGTAACAGATAGAAGCAAAAGTAGACTTGCTAGAG
The DNA here is from genome assembly GCA_944391835.1 of uncultured Clostridia bacterium. Classification (GTDB taxonomy): domain Bacteria; phylum Bacillota; class Clostridia; order TANB77; family CAG-508; genus CALXVA01. The sequence continues at coordinate 14,184 of CALXVA010000006.1, forward strand.
CACCACAGAGTTTTTACTTATATGATATTTTAAATGCACATAAAAAAGCATTAGAGGATGGCAAAACAAATGTTATAGATTCATGTACTTTAATGAGAATGTATGGCAAAGAAGTATCAATTGTTATTGGAAAAAGCGAAAATATAAAGATTACTACACCTGATGACTATTATATGTTTAAAGCCATGTTAGATATGAAGGAAAATTCTAATATATTTGGAATATAGGGGGTATTATGAATTTAGTTATTAAAGATGACATAGATGAAATTTTGAAAGAAGACATAGAATGGGACAAATTAAAAGAGAAAACTTTTCTTATTACTGGCGCTAGTGGTATGGTAGGAAAATATATAACATTTTCATTGCTAAGACTAAACCAAATAAAAAATTTTAATATAAAAATAATTGCAATCTGCCATAATAGAAGCAAAGCAGAAAAGACATTTGAAGATTTTTTAGAAGATAAAAATTTATTTATAATATCACAAGATATTGAAGATAAATTAGAATACAATGAAAAAGTTGACTATATTGTGCATGCAGCAAGTCCTGCAAACCCAGTTCAATATTCTACTAATCCAGTAGGGACAATTTTAGCTAATACACTAGGTACGTATAATACCTTGGAATTAGCAAGAAAAAACAAAGCCCAGTATTGTTACATATCTACAATGGAAATATACGGAAAGCTAGAAACAAATTACGATATAAAAGAGGAAGAATACGGAGCAGTAGATAGTTTAAATGTTCGTTCGTGCTATCCAGAGAGCAAAAAAATGGGTGAAAATTTATGTATAGCATATAAAGAACAATATCGGAATTGATACAAAAATTATAAGACTTGCACATACGTATGGACCAGGAATGAGTATAGATGATCCTAGAGTACAGTGTGAATTTATGAGAAAAGTAATTAATGATGAAGATGTAGTACTAAAAAGTGATGGTTCTACTAAAAGAACTTATACATATATAAGTGATGCTGTAAATGGAATATTTTATGCTATCTTAAAAGGTACAGAAAATGTATATAATGTAGCAGACAAGAATGCAGTTATAAGTATTAAAGAATTAGCAGAATTAACTATTAGAGCCAGTGATAAAACTAAATCGAAACTAGTTTTTCAAATTCAGGAACAAAAAGGATGGACTAATGTTCCTCCAAAAATAATGAATTGTGATAGGTTAGAAAGTCTAGGTTGGAAACCTAGAACAACTGTGCAAAATGGAATTAAGAAAATGATGAATAGCTTTTTAATAAGGGAAGAAAGGTGCAAATAGTAATGGAATATAAAATTGTAAAAATTGCAGTAATATTAAATGAATTTAAAAAAGAAGAAGCCGAAAAGACATTAAATAGTATTACAAGTAATAGTTACAAAAATTTTCAACCTATATTTTTTATAAAAGATGGGGTTAAAATAGATGATGACTACAACAACATAGATAAATATTATTTTCAAGAAGAAAAAGAAATATATGAAATTGCTCAAAAAAATATAAAAACGGATTACATTGTTTTTATAAAATGTGGAGATACATATACAGATAATTTTTGCAAATATGTTGAAGCAAGAATTGAAAAAGAAGATTATATCATTTCTTTTAATAATGGAGAGAAAAAATACTATAGATATAATAATAAACAAAAAGGCATAATAAAGATAGAAGAAAAGCCTGAAGACATAAATATACACTTATATGGAAATGTTATAAAAAAAGAAATTTTTGACCAAATAAATATAAAAGAAATTAGCTATAAATATGATTTAGATGTCAATATAATAACTAAAATAATGATGATTGTAGGAGAAACATTTAAAATTGTAAATGTTTCATTTAATCCAAACGAAATATATGATGATATTATAAATGATAAATTAGAATATTATAATTTAGATTGGTATTTCGAAATATTTGATAATATAGAGAATATTATTAAATTTTCTAAAGACAGGTTCAATGATATAATAAAATATGCACAATATATAATAATGTACATGATAAAATTAAGAATTGAAGTTAATGTAAATGTAAAAAATAAACATATAATAAATGATGAAAAATATACTATTTTTTGCAAAAAAATAGGTGAAGTGTTAGAAAAATTAGATGATACTATAATAATGAATGCAAAGGGCAACAAAAATGTAAATTATTATATGTTAAAAATAAAATATAATAGAAATAGCATAGATGAATTTAGGGAATATGCAAAAGAAATTTACATAACACTTAATAAAAATAAAGTAATGACAGCCAGCTCAGTAAAATTAAAGGTTATACTAATGGATATAATAGATAATAAATTAGTAATTTATGGACTTTATCCATTTCCAATTAATGATGATATGAAGATTGTAGCAGTAAGTAATAATACTACTCATATTGCACAAAGAATACCACTATATAGTAAATATAAAAGTTTTAATCAAACATTATACCAAAGCTATGCTTTTAAACTCGAAATAGACATTAATGTGGATAAAAAACAAATTATTATACCATATTTAATGAGTAAAAATTCAAAAGTAAAATTAAGAATTAATTTTAACAAACCGATGGCAAAATTAAATAATAATCAATTTTCTTATTGGATAAATGGTGAGTACATTATTAATTACAAAAATGAAAAAATTTTAATAATGAAAAATTCTAAAAGCAGACACTTAAAAAGAGAATTTATGTATTTAAAGAATTTATATAAAGATAAAGAAACTAGAAAATGTGTATACTTAAGACTATTATATTGGTTAACAAAGCCAATGTTTAGGAGGACTATTTGGATATTCGTAGATAAAATATATAAGGGTGGAGATAATGGTGAATACTTATATAGATATTCACTACAACAAAAAGATAATATAAAAAAATATTATGTATTACAAGAAAAATGTTTAGATGCACAAAGATTTAAGAAAGAAAAAATAAAATTTATAAAATATGGTTCTATCCATCAAAGATTATTATTTTTAAACAGTGATATAGCTTTTTTAACACATAATAATGCAGTTTCTTCTTTTAGTTTTGGAAAAGAAGAGGAAGAATATTTTAGAGATTTATATAATTATAAAAGTATATGTATACAGCATGGCTTGACTGTGCAATATATGCCACATCTAACCAATAGATTAAATGATAATTTAAAACTATATTTCCTAGCTTCAGATGTTGAAAAAGATAATGTATTAGAAGAAGAATACATGTATGCAAATAATCAAGAAGTAATAAAAGTTACAGGATCTCCAAGATACGATGGACTAAAAGATAAAAATAATAGAATTATTTTAATAACTCCATCATGGAGAAATTATTTAGCTATTCCTTCAAACCAAAAAGGAGAAAAAAGAGGATATAATAATAATTTTAAAGAATCGGATTATTTTAAAATATATAATAAACTAATAAACGATAAAAGATTAATAGACAAAGCTAAAGAGAAAAACTATAAAATAGTATATTTATTACATCCAGTAACAAGTTCTCAAATAGATGATTATGATAAAAATGATTATGTTGAATTAGTTGCAGCAACTGATAATTTAAATTATGAAAAAATATTGACAGAATCGAGTTTAATGATTACAGATTATTCGGGAGTACAATTTGATTTTGCATATATGTATAAGCCTATTGTCTATTTCCATCCAAAAGAACTACCACCATCTTATGAAGAAGGTGCATATAAATATGAAACTATGGCACTAGGTGAGATAGTGGATAATAGTGAAAAATTAATAGACACAATTTGTGAATATATGGACAATGAATGCAAAATAAAAGAGAAATATAAAAATAGAATAGATAAATTTTTTAAATATCATGATTATAACAATTGTGAAAGAGTGTATAATGAAGTAATGAATAAATTTTATAAGAAATAAAGTATAACATAATATGGGGGAAAAGAGTGAAACTTTTAGATAAAATATACAATCCACAAGTAATTAGAAGCAAATCTGGAAGAGAATACTATTTTGATAATCTAAAATTCATACTAATATTTTTAGTTGTTTTAGGACATTTTGTAGAGTTAAGTATGTATAATTCGAATAATGCAAAAATAATATGGACGTTTCTATATTCCTTTCACATGCCTTTATTCGTATTTATTTCAGGATATTTTGCAAAAAATGCTGTAAAAAATAAAAATATTAACAGAGGAATAATTTTTCTATTAATATACTTATTAATGAAAATAGTTATGCATATAGTGGATAAATGTTGTGGATTAAATCCTAATTTAAACTTGTCAACAGTTAATTCCGTACAATGGTATGTTTTTGCATTGGGAGCATGGTATTTAATATCTATTTTATTAAAAAATATAAACCAAAAATATTTATTTGTATTTAGTATTATACTAGCTTTAATTATAGGATTTGATAAAAATATAGGAGACACTTTTTGCATATCAAGGATATTGGTATTCTATCCATTCTTTTTATTAGGATTGAATACTAATAAAGAGCCGTTAATGAATATTGTGAAGAATAAAAGAATAAGAATCGTTTCAATATTTTACTTAGTGATCTTGATTTTACTATTTATATTGTTTGCTGATGAACTTAACCTTCTAAAACCTATATTTTTAGGAAAAAGTGCATATAACTCTTTAAAAAATTCAATAGAGCCTTGGGGAGTGTGTTTTAGGGCAGGCTGGTATATAATAGCAACGATTACTGGAATAAGTGTAATGAGTATTATACCTAAAGGAAAAACTATAGTAACAAAATTGGGACAAAGAACAATTTCAGTATATTTCTATCATGCAATAATATTTAGAGTGTGCTCTAAATTAGAAATTAGTTTTAGAGTGTATCAAGAAATTTTATTAGCGATAATTGTAGTATTGATATTTTCAACAAAATTATTTGCCACTCCTTTAGAGAAAATATTAAAGATAAATTTATTTGATAAAAAAGAAGAACGTATGAAAATTGATATAAAAAATGTTGTAAATATAGTATTTACTTTTATGATAATATTAATAATGGGTGGTGTACTTTTATGTGGAATAATAAGAGAGAGTATCAATATTTAAATACAATTAGCATGAGTGACTATATGGCTCATGCTTTAGGTGGAATAAACGGACAAGCATATACAAATAGTAAAGAAGCAATAGAAAATAGTTATAAAAAAGGGATGAAACTATTTGAAGTAGATATAAAATTAACATCAGACGAAAAATTAGTGTGTGTACATGGATGGAGTAAGAAAGATTATGAAGAAAGATTAGGAATTACATATAATAATGAAAACAGTGTAATGTCTTATGAACAATTTATAAACACGAAAATAAAGGGCAAGTATACAACTATGAGTTTTGAAGATTTAATTAAGTATATGAAAAAATATAATGACATTTATGTTATGCTAGATATTGGAAGAAAGTTATATGATGAAACAAAAAAAATATATGAAGATATATTAAATATAGCAAAAAATAAAAAAATCCTAAATCGATTGATTACAGGTCGGACATACAAAGGATATGATAGCTGCTATAAAAGAGGTATATAATTTTAAGTTATTAAATTTATATTGGAGTGGAGATAAGCTTGAAGAAGGGATAAACACAAAAGAAAAATTTGCAGAATATTGTTTAAAAAATAATATAACTAGTCTTTCTATGTCAACAGCCAATTATTCAAAAGAGTTAGTCACATATATGAAAGGAAAAGGACTTATAGTATATGTATTTACAGAAAATGACGATAAGAAAGCAAAAGAAATGTTAGTTAGTGGTGTAGATGTTGTAGGGACTGACTTTTTAATATAATAAAGAGAAATAACAAGCATGATGTATAGGAGGTGTAAGGAATTGAATTCGGTCGAAGCAAAAATTATAGAAGATAAATTACATATAAGAAAAATTAATAGTAAAACAAAAGAAACGATTCAAGAAGAAGTTATATCAATTTGTACTATTATTTCTGGCCAAAAACACTCGTCTAATATTATAATTGATGAAAAACTTAATATGATACTACTTATGCAACAATTGAATGAAAAGGATATATGTGTATGGTGTACAGAAGGCAATGTATTCTATAAAATTGCTAGTACAGAAAAATTGTATGAGACATTAGTTAAAGTTCCATATAAAATAGTACAATGCCATTTAACAAAGAAGAAAATAAAAATTAAACTTATAGCATATATAGTTAACAAATATAAGCTCAATATAAACAATATTAGAGTTCAAGTAGATAGTAATAATAAAAAAAATATAGAGTTAAAAAAATATGAAAAGAAAATATCCAAATATAGACTATTATCTTCAAGATATATGTATACTCTAGAAATAAATCTAGATGATTTATTAAAAAGCGAAGAGGCAATAAATAACTATATTAGTATTTATTTGAATATAAATGGAATTGATATTCAATATAAATTAGGTAAAAGAAAGAGACATATAAAAGCTCAAAAGTATTATAATCTGCCTATTAAAAGTAAATATATAAATGGATTTGCTGTACATATAAGGAAAACAATAGCAGGTAATTATGTTATTGTTAAAAGACCAATGGAGCCGATAGAAACTACTAAGTTTTTTAAAAGAATGGAAAATAAATTTACTTCAAGTATATTGTATTATGTAGGAAAAATAGTATCAAAATTAAGAATAAAAAAAGTTAATATTTTCTATGAAAAATTTGCAAGTAAGGCAGAAGAAGGTGTGATAGACTTATTTAAATTTGCACAACAGTCAAAGAAAACAAAAAATTATTTTGTTATAGATGAAAATAGTGAGTATTATGATTCAATAAAAGAAATAAAGAATGTAGTAAAAAAGTTTTCATTTAAATATTATTGGCTAATATATAGTTGTAATTGCTTTATAGGGACAGAAGTCCCAAGTCATCTAAATATACTTAGGTCAAATAATAGATATTTAAGGAAAGCAATGTATGATAAAAAATTTATTTTCTTACAACATGGAATTATCTATATGAAAAACCTAGGGATAAACTCTTCTTTTAAAAAGGGAAAAGAAGGAGAATCAAACTATATAATAGTAAGTAGTGAAAAAGAAAAAGCTGTTGTTCAAGAAATGCTAGAAATGGAACCAGAGCAAATATTAAATACTGGTTTAGCAATGTATAGTAACTTGCAATACAAACACATAAATAAAGATTCTGAAAATATAGTTACAGTAATGCTTACTTGGAAACCTTATGAAGAAAGTTTATTAGACTTTGAAAAGTCAAGTTATTATAAAAATCTTTTAATAATATATGATATTTTAAAAGGTATTATTAAACCAGAAAACATAAAAATAGTTGCACATCCAAAAGTGCAAAATATGTTAATAAATACTTCTATTAAAGATTTAATTTGGAATAGGCCTATTTCAGAGGTACTAGAAATAACCAAACTGTTAATTACTGATTATTCTTCAATTTGTTATAATGCATTTTATCAAGGAGCAGCTGTCATTTTTTATCAACCAGACTTAGAAGTGTATGAAAAAGCAAATGGACCATTAATACCGGCAGATGATGAGTATATAGGAAAAAGAGCTTTTAATAAAAAAGAGTTAACATCAATATTGAACCAAAAAATAAAGAATGGGGAAATTTTGTTGGAAGATTTAAGGGATAAACAGTATGAAGATATATATAAAACAATAAATGAATTTCATGACCGGAAAAAATATAGAAAGAATATATAATGAATTACAAAAATTAAAAATATTATAAAAATAATTATATATAAAATATGGATTTAAACCTTTATATTATGAATACGAAAACATAATTAAGGATATAATAGTGGTAATAAATAGAAATTATCTAATTAAAGGTGGAAATCCATGAAATATAGAAAAGTCATTAAGAAAATCAACAAGGAATATTTGACAAAATTAAATTATATCAAATACTATGAGGAGTTACCTGTAGAAAATAATATAATATTTTTAGAGGCTCAAAATGGACGAAATTCAAACGGAAATATTTTTTACATTGCACAAGAGCTGAATAATAATAAAGAATATAAAAATTACAAAATATATTTATCAATTAATAAAAAGGGTTTAAATAATACAAAAAAATTTTTTATAAAGCATGGATTAAATAATGTAATACTTGTAGCAGAAAAATCGGATAAATATTATAGGCTACTAGCATCAGCTAAATATTTAATTACAGATACATCATTTAACCCATGTTTTATAAAAAAAGAGGGACAAATTATATTTAATACCTGGCATGGTACTCCTTTAAAAACTCTTGGAAGAAAAGTAAATAATGACTATCACGATTTAGGAAATATTCAAAAAAACTTTATAATAGCAGATTATCTGCTCTACCCTAATGAGTATATGATGGAACATATGATAGAAGATTATATGCTTCAAAATTTAAGTAATGCTACAATAATTTTAGAAGGATATCCTAGAAATAGTGTATTCTTTGATGAAAAATTAAAAAATGAAATAAGAAAAGCACAAAATTTAGAAGATAAAGAAATATTTGTATATATGCCAACTTGGAGAGGCAGTATATCTAAAATAGAGGAAGAACAAGAAAATCAATTACAAATATATTTGGAATATATTGATAAGAATTTAAATGATAATCAAGAATTTTTTGTTAATTTACATCCATTTGTAGGTAACAGTATAGATTATACAAAATTAAAAAAGATTAAAAGATTTCCTAAAGATTACGAAACCTATCAATTTCTAGCAATTGCAGATTGTTTAATAACAGATTATTCAAGTGTGTTTTTTGACTTTGCAAACACAAAAAAGAAAATAATTTTGTTTGCTTATGATGAAGAGGAATATTTAAAAGATAGAGGATTATATATTCCTTTTTCAGAATTGCCATTTACAAAAGTAAATAATGTTAGTGATTTACTAATAGAAATGAATAAAAAGAAGAACTATGAAGATAAAGAATTTCTAAAAAAATTTTGTAAATATGATGAAAAAGATGCTACTAAAAAATTATGTGAAAAAGTCATATTAAATAAAGATGTTCAGCTAGAATATAGGAAAATAAAAAATAATGGAAAAGAAAATGTTTTAATTTTTGCTGGAAATTTAGCTATGAATGGCATTACTAAATCATTATTAAATTTATTAAACTCCATTGATACGGAAAAAAGAAATTATTTTATTACATTCGAAACGAGTAAAATAAAAAATCATAAGGAAATACTAAAAGAATTGCCAGGCAATGTGGGATATATTCCAATAAAAGGAAAAATGAATTTGAGTTTTAAAAAGAAATTTTTCTTACTTTTATATTATAGTAAATTAAAAAATGATAGTAGCTATATTAAAGCATTAAAAGAAGACTTTAAAAGAGATATAAAAAGAATATATCCAAATTGCAATTTTTCACATGTAATTCAATTCAACGGATATGACAAAAAAAGAATGATAATGTATAGTGAATTTCCTTGTGATAGAATAATATATGCACATAATGATATGTATATGGAAGCAACAGAAAAGAAAAATTCTAGTTTAGATATTTTAAATTACTCTTATAATCATTATGATAAAATATCTTTAGTAACAGAAGATTTAATAAATTCTACATCTAAAATTACTAATATAAAAGATAAATATTATATTGTTCATAATGTTATAGATTATAATAATATACTAGATAAGGCTAAAAGAGAAATTTTATTTGACGAAAAAACTGAAAGTACTGTAGAATTAGAAAAGTTAAAAGAAATATTAGAAAGTAATAATAAAAAATTTATAACAATTGGAAGATTTTCTAAAGAAAAGGGACACGAAAGACTTATTGATGCTTTTGAAAGATTATATAATAAGGATAATGCAATAGATTTAATAATTATAGGTGGATATGGAGACGAATATGATAAAATTATAGGAAAAGTACAAAATTTGAATTGCAAAAATAATATAATTGTTATAAAATATGTAAGTAATCCATATTCAATATTAGATAAGTGTGATTATTTTATATTACCATCTTTTTACGAAGGGTTTGGACTAGTTATTGCAGAAGCAGATATACTTAGAAAACCTGTTGTTGCAACGAACATTGTTGGCCCTACTACATTTATGAAAAAGTATGGAGGAACATTAGTTGAAAATTCTGAAGATGGAATATATAAAGGGTTAGAATTGTTATATGAAAATAAGGTTAACTCTATGAATATTGATTTTGAAAAATATAATAAAGATGCTATAAAAGAATTTGAAAACTTACTAAAATAAATTATAAAACTAGGAGGAGTTATATGAAAAGAGTATTAACTTATGGAACTTTTGATTTATTACATTATGGTCATATTAGACTATTGCAAAGGGCAAGAGCATTGGGAGATTATTTAATCGTTGCATTATCAACAGATGAATTTAATGAGATAAAGGGAAAAAAGTCATATCATAATTATGAAACACGAAAAAAAATGCTAGAGGCAATAAGATATGTCGATTTAGTTATACCAGAAGAGTGTTGGGAACAAAAAGTATCTGATGTGCAAAAATATGATGTAGATATAGTAGTTATGGGAAGTGACTGGGCAGGAAGCGACAAATTTGATTATTTAAAAGATTACTGTGAAGTAGTATATTTAGATAGAACCGAAGGAATATCCACAACAAAAATTAAGAAAGATTTAGGTTTACAAGAGCCAATTAGTGGTGTAAATCAAATACCAGAAACGAAACAAGAAAGAGAATTAGAAAAAGGAAGAGAAAAAAGCAAAAAATAAAATAAAGGAGATAATAAATGCACACTATAGTAGAAATAATAAAAGACCATATACAATATAGACAGCAAATATTTAAATTAGCAAAAGCTGATTTAGTAAAAACTTATCGTGGTGCTGCTTTGGGATGGGCTTGGGCAATTATAAAACCAGCTGTAACTATATTTGTATATTGGTTTACATTCCAAATAGGACTAAGAGCAGGAAAAGAGGTTGAAGGATTTCCATTCTTTCTATGGCTTATTTCAGGTGTTATACCATGGTTTTATATGAGTGACATGATTACAGGTGGAACAGAAAGTATAAGAAAATATAGTTATTTGGTTACAAAAATGAAATTCCCAATATCTACAATTCCTACATTCTTTAGTATTTCAAAGTTTATGGTACATTTAGCTTTATTAGCAATAATGATAATAATTTTCATAGCAATGGGGTATCCACCAGATATATATATATTGCAGTTGCCAATATATATGTTACTAAGTTTTCTATTTTTTACTGTATTTTCACTTTTTTCATCACTACTTGCGTGTATGAGTAAAGATTTTTCAAACTTAGTTAAATCCTTGGTAACAGCGGTATTTTGGCTATCAGGAATAATCTGGAATATAAATACTTTAAAGGATATACCATGGTTAAAAGCATTACTAAAGGTAAATCCCGTAACTTATTTGGTAGAAGGATACAGAAATTGTTTTATACATAAAACTTGGATTTGGGAAAGCCCTAAAACCTTAATAGCCTTTTTATTAATATTGGTGGTACTGATTATTGCAGCTGTATGGGTATATAGAAGATTAAGAAAAGAAATTCCAGATGTATTAAATTAGTGCCATTGGTATACATTTGTAAATATTAGTTAAGATACTAGTAAGTATAAAGGCAGATAAAGAAAGGATAGAAATTTTTAATGGTAGATAGAGATATTGTAATTAAATTTGATCATGTTACAAAAATGTACAAGCTTTTCAAAAATGATAAAAGAAGACTATTACATACATTTTTTAAAAATATAAAATATAAAGAAAAAAAGGCTGTAAATGATGTATCTTTCGAAGTAAAAAGAGGAGAAGCTGTTGCCTTATTTGGAAAAAATGGAGCTGGAAAATCAACAATACTAAAAATGATAACAGGTGTTGCATATCCAACAAGTGGAACAATTACTGTAAATGGCAGAGTTAGTGCTTTACTTGAACTAACATCTGGATTTGATCCTGAGTTTACTGGACGAGAAAATATATATTTAAAAGGCCAACTTCTTGGATTAAAGGATATTGAAATTCGAGAATTAGAGCAAGAAATAATAGATTTTGCAGAACTTGCAGAATATATAGATCAGCCAGTAAGAACATACTCAAGTGGTATGAAAGCAAGATTAGGTTTTTCTATAAATGTTAATATAAGACCAGAAATACTAATAGTTGATGAGGCTTTAAGTGTTGGGGACGAAGAATTTAAAAATAAGTGTACTAGAAAAGTAAATGAAATTGTGAATAAAGATGAAGTAACACTTCTTTTTGTGACGCACTCCACTTCTATGGCAAAAGAATTTTGTTCAAGAGGAATTGTTATGGAAAAAGGTAAAAAAACTTTTGATGGTAATATAGATGATGCTATAGAAAAGTATAAAAAAACAGTAAAAAAATAAATTGGACAAAAGGGACGAACCTTTTTGTCCAATTTTCAACTTTAGATAAAGTAAAACATTTTTTATTTCTCCAATTTATGATGTACTTTTTTACCTTTTCTTAAAATAGCATATCCATCTTTAAAATCGTTATCAGATAAGACATAGTTTACATCTGTTACTTTTTCATCATTTAAAGTAATTCCACCTTGGTTAATAAGTGTTCTAGCTTGTCCTTTAGATGGTGCCATACCAGCTGTAATAATTGCATCTAAAATAGAAATATTTGCTTCAACTTTAGAAGTTGGCATATTTTCTAAAGAGCCTTGTCCTTCAAATAAAGCTTTTGCAGCTTCTTCAGCCTTGGTAGCTTCTTCTTCACCGTGAACTAGTTTTGTTATTTCAAATGCAGCTACCTTTTTTGCTTCGTTTATTTGTTCATCTTTTAAACTAGATAATCTGTTTACTTCTTCCATTGGTAAGAAAGTTAAAAGTGATAAAACAGTTTTAACATCTGCGTCATCAATGTTTCTCCAATATTGATAAAACTCATAAGGAGATGTTTTTTCTGCATCTAACCATAATGCACCTTTTTCAGTTTTACCCATTTTCTTTCCTTCTTTTGTAGTAAGAAGTTTAAATGTTAAACCGAATGAATCTGAATGTCCAACTCTTCTTATTAAGTCAACTCCACCTAATATGTTAGACCATTGGTCATTTCCACCCATTTGTAATTTACAACCATAAGTATTATATAAATGTAAAAAGTCATATGATTGCATTAGCATATATCCAAGTTCAAAAAATGTTAATCCTCTTTCCATTCTTTGCTTGTAGCATTCAGCTGCAAGCATTTTGTTTACAGAAAATAGTGAACCAATATCTCTCATAAACTCAACGAAGTTTAAATTCAATAGCCAGTCTGCATTATTTACAATAATTGCTCCATTATCTCCCTCGAAACTTATAAATTTAGAAAGTTGTTTTTTAAAACATTCTACATTATGATTTATTTCTTCTCTGGTCATCATTCTTCTCATATCTGTTTTTCCAGAGGGGTCACCAATTGTAGCAGTTCCGCCACCAATTAAAATTATTGGCTTATGTCCTGCTTTTTGCATTTGGCTTGCTACCATCATAGAAACAAAATGACCAACGTGTAAGCTATCTGCAGTAGGGTCAAAACCTATATAAAAAGGAATAGAACTATTATCTAATACATCTTTTAGTTCGTCGTGAGTTACTTGCTCGATATAGCCTCTTTGCGTTAGCTCTTCAAATATTTTTGACATAAAATCATCCCTTTCGTATAAATGTATATGCTTGAGTATTGAAAATAATAATTCAAACAAGCGATTTAGAAAATTTTGTATTAAGTTAACAACTATTGTAACATATAGTAGTATGTATTTTCAAGAATTTACAAATAAAATTTATTACATTTTTTTGCTCAAATAATATATATAGCAATAAAATAAATACTCTCCTTACCAAAAGAATGGTAAGGAGAGAAAGGAGGTTAACGGAGAGTATAGTTCTCTGTGAAGTTGTACGCAATCAATGCGTCGCGACTATGACCACTCATAAACAAGCCGTCCTTAAACGGTACTCCGTACCGCATCTGACCCTGAAGATGATAGTATGCTTGCTTGAGGCCAATCCACTCTACATCGTTAATCCTTTCCTGCAATCAAATGAATCCCCCCACCAGATTCTGGTGGGGGGATAGGAGATTAGCCGAGAAGCTTCATTGTGTGAAGGATCGAGAGAGTGACCAACGAGTGAAGATCGAGGAGTTTATCCTCTTTGAAATCCTCATCGTGTACCATCTGCTTACTCAAGAGATAGTATGCCTCTCGAACAGAAAGCCAGTACAACTCCTGACCGCCTTCAGTAGAAACATCAGTAGCATTATCTGCGTTAGGATCATAGCTAACGGATCCCATGCAGATAAATTCTTCTGTTTCTCCTACCGGAAGAATTTTGGACGGAACGAGCGGAAAAGTCATTTCGTCCTTGAAATCTTTGTGCAAGAGTTCCTTGACAAGTCTCTTTGCAATAGCGGGAGCAGAACGCCATAGGCAAACTGCATTGGGAAGAGAGAAAACCTCAACTTCGACTTCGGTTCCGGAAGAAACGTCAATGGTGTCAATCATCTGCTTGACCATAAGCAGTTGCTTCACTCGATTAACTTCTCTTGTTACTACGACGTTTACATGATTGCTTATATTACTTTGCCGTTTCATAGTACAATATCTCCTTTCGTACTATACCTAAGTGTGGGTATCGAACGCTTTTATTATACTACTATTTACATAAAAAAGCAATAGAATTGAAAAAATAAAAACACCCCTTTCACTAAGGCATAGTGAAAGGGGAAAAAGGAGCTTACTCTTCTACAAATTTATAAATGCGAAGAGCATTACTGCTCATACCACCAAGGTACAAGCCATCCTTAAAGGGCTTATCATACTTAATTTGATTTTTAAGCAGGTAATATGCGTCCTTAAGGTCGACCAGACGTACCTGACTATTGGGCGTATTGAGAAAAGTCTGCACTCTTCCAAATACCACCTGCAAATTCGTATCAGCTTTCGGATTAAGCTGATTCGGGCCTTGAGTAAGCAGAACAGCATCCTCAAGATTCAGGTTGGTTTCCTTTTTCACAACTTCTTCAGCTACTTGCATAACGCTTTCACGAGGATTAAAAGTACTAAAAGGAATCTCGTAAAACCATTGACCAACAGCAGGCTGAAAAGTAGGAAGCACAACGAGCTTGTTACGTTCGTTAAGAACTACGACAGATACTATCGGATTAGTTTTGATAATTTCTACGTTAATCCGATGTTTGTCTCTGTCCTGAGAGGTGTATGTTGCGTAAGAAGCAACATACTCGGAATTTACTAACAAATCCTGCGAATTTGTAAGTGTGTAGTTTCTCATTTTGCTATCTCCTTTTTATGTATTTGACCAATTGGGCCGTAGAATAATTATACAACATTACAAAGAAAAAAGCAATATATTATGTAAAATCCCTCCTACCACAACGTGACAGGAGGGAAGAGATTATACTTGATTCAGAAGTTTATTCGCGAACAAAGCATTGATTGAGTTAGGCTCAATATAGGAGCCGTCTTCAAAAAACGAGCCATTGGACATTTGTACCATAGCATTATGCAAAACAGGGGCTTCGTACATCCAAACACCTTTAAGCTCAGCATTGGCGCCAACTTTGCCAATGACAACGTTAAACCAAGAAGCACTACTACTGTCAGGACAATAGCGAATTGTTGATTCTACATTAAGAGTAGAACCTTCCTGTTCAAAGAATACGCGCTTTGCACATTCTTCGAGAGACTCACCTTTCTGACAAATTCCGTTAGGAAGTTGCCAAAGCCAATTTTGCCTGTAGAGGAATATCTGCCCATATTTGTTATAGGCAATAACCAATACTAGCCGTTCTCTCATTGTTATAATCTCCTTTCAAAAAAGATGACCTAAAAATTGGTCGTGTACATATTATATAACCATTATACGTAAAAAGCAAGCAGTTATGCTACAAATAATCAAACTATTGTTGACAAAAATTAGTAAAATCAATATAATTATGGAAGAAAAAAGTAGGCTTAAAATGTAATATAGATTGTGCTGATGAATAAAACAGAAACCAAAATTACCAGAAAGGATTGATACTAATTAAATGCAAGACAAAAAGAAATATATAAGAAACTTTAGCATAATAGCTCATATAGACCACGGTAAATCAACATTAGCAGACAGACTTATTGAAATGACAGGAGTGCTTTCAAGCCGTGAAATGGAAAGCCAAGTATTAGACAATATGGACATCGAAAGAGAAAGAGGAATAACCATTAAGTCTCAAGCTGTTAAAATGATATATAAAGCTAAAGATGGAAATGAATACGAACTTAATTTAATAGATACACCAGGGCACGTAGACTTTAATTATGAGGTGTCTAGAAGTTTGGCTGCATGTGATGGAGCAATTTTAGTTGTAGATAGCACACAAGGAGTAGAAGCACAAACTCTTGCAAATGTGTATTTAGCAATAGATAATAATTTGGAAATTTTACCAGTTATAAACAAAGTAGACTTGCCTAATGCAAGGCCAGACGAAGTCAAAAAAGAAATTGAAGATATAATAGGAATTCCAGCACAAGATGCACCTTGCATATCTGCTAAAACAGGGTTAAATGTGGATGAAGTATTAGAAAGAATTGTAACAGACCTTCCAGCTCCAACAGGAGATGAAAATGCACCATTAAAATGCTTAATATTTGACTCTATATATAATGATTACAAAGGAGCTATTGCTTATGTTAGAGTAAAAGATGGAACTGTTAAAGTCGGAGACGAAATATTGCTAATGTCAAACAACAAAATCTTTACAGTAACAGAAGTGGGATATTTTGAACCAGGAAGTTATTCTCCTTCCGACAAACTAGAAGCGGGAGAAGTTGGATATATTGCAGCAAGCATAAAAAGTTTATCAGACATTAGAGTCGGAGATACTATTACTTTAAAGGAAAATAAAGCAAAGGAAGCCTTACCTGGATATAAAAAAGTAAATCCAATGGTTTATTGTGGAATTTATCCTGTAGATGGAAGTGACTATGAAAATTTAAAAGTAGCATTAGAAAAATTACAACTAAATGATGCAGCTTTAGAGTATGAACCAGAATCTTCAGGAGCATTAGGTTTTGGATTTAGGTGTGGATTTTTAGGTTTACTTCACTTAGAGATAATTGAGGAAAGATTAGATAGAGAATTTGATTTAAGTCTAATTACAACATCACCATCAGTTATATATAAAGTACACAAAACAGATGGTGAAATAATTGAACTATATAATCCATCAGATTTGCCACCAACAAGCGAAATATCATATATGGAAGAACCAATGGTACAGGCAGAGATTTTGACACCAAAGGAGTTTGTTGGAAATATAATGGAAATTTGTCAAAATAGACGTGGAATCTATGTAGATATGAAATATTTAGACGAAAATAGAGTAACTCTAATATATGAGCTTCCATTAAATGAAATAATATATGACTTTTTTGACCAACTAAAATCTAGAACTAAAGGCTATGCCTCATTTGATTATGAGTTTAAAGAATATAAACGTTCTGATTTAGTTAAACTAGATATACATGTAAATGGTGAGGCAGTAGATGCCCTTTCGTTTATAGTGCATAAGGACAACAGCTATGAACGTGGAAGAAAAATGGTAGAAAAATTAAAACAAGTAATTCCAAGGCAGTTATTCGTAATTCCTATTCAAGCTGTTATTGGAGGCAAAGTTATTGCAAGAGAGACTATATCTGCATTAAGAAAAGACGTTTTAGCAAAATGTTATGGTGGAGATATTACAAGAAAGAAAAAATTGCTAGAAAAACAAAAACGTGGTAAAAAGAAAATGAGACAAATAGGAAATGTGGAAATTCCACAGGAGGCTTTTCTTAGTGTTCTTAAATTAGATGAGGAATAGGGTGCAAGTGAAAGATAATTGCTAAGAGAAGAAAGATAACAGAAAAATGTCTAGTGTTGTTAAAATATAGAAAAAGAAGGGAAATCATGAAAAGAATAGTATTATGTGGCAGTATGAAATTGAAAGAAAAAATATTTGAAGTAGAAGAATATTTAAAAAATAAAGGATATGAAGTAGTTACACCGAAAGAATTTAGAGTGAAAATGACAAAAGGAGATGCTGCTAAATTACATTTTGATGAAATTACAAATGAAAAAACAGATATGGTTTTAGCAGTTAATGTAACAAAAAATGAAATAAAAAATTATATCGGACCAAATACATTTGCAGAAATAGCAATGGCATTTTATTTTAATAAAAAGATTTATTTATTAAATGATATTTACGAACCATATAGAGACGAGTTAGAAGGCTGGAAAGCTATTGCATTAAAAGGTAATTTAGAAGATATAATATAAAGGTTTATAGATAAAACCTTAAAAATCTAAATATTACAATCAAGGAATAAAAAAATGGAGAAAAATAAAAGAAATTTTTCAGAAAATGAATTTAATGACCAAGTAGAGGGCAGAAATGCTGTTCTTGAACTTTTAGAATCTGGCAGAGATATAAATAAAATATATGTATCAGAAGGAGAAAAACATGGTTCAATAAATAAAATAATAGCCATTGCAAGAGAAAGAAAGATAATTATAAATGAAATAAGCAAAGCTAAACTAAATCAAATGGCACAAACAGAGAATAATCAGGGGGTAATAGCAATTGTACCACCATTTGACTATTGTGATGTAGACGATATTTTACAAACAGCAAAAGATAGAAATGAAAAGCCTTTTATTCTAATTTTAGATGGAATAGAAGATCCACATAATTTAGGTTCGATAATTAGAACGGCTGAAACAGCAGGAGTACATGGAGTTATAATACCAAAAAGAAGAGCTTGCCGGAGTAAACAGTACTGTAGCTAAAGTATCAGCAGGAGCGGTAGAATACATGAAAATAGCAAGAGTAAATAATCTAAATGATACAATAAATTATTTAAAAGAAAATGATGTATGGATATGTGGAACAGAAATGAATACTGATAAGTATTATTATGACGAAGATTATACAGGAGGAATTGGAATAGTAATTGGAAGCGAAGGTTTTGGAATGAGTAGATTAGTAAAAGAAAATTGCGACTTCTTAGTAAAAATACCTATGAAAGGAAAAATAACATCATTAAATGCATCTGTATCTGCCGGAATAATTATGTATGAGGTTGTGAAACAAAGAAAATAAGGTTAGTATCTTATAAATATTACAAAGGAGAAATTATTATGAATAATTCTAGAAAAAGCCTAAAAATAGCTATACCCGTTCCAATTTTAATTTTAGTTGTAATAGCTATAATAATTGCAATAATATTTTTTGCTCTAAACTCGAGTGAGTCTAATGAAGAATTGTTTTGGAAATATTTTACGCAGGCAGGAGATGCAACACAAGTTATATTAAATGACAAACTAAATGCTCAAGAAAATTTTAAACAAACAAACTCGTATACATCTAACGGAAATATAGAAGTTATTTTAGTTCAAGGAGAAGTTAGTTCAAAACGATTTAATGTTTCAACTAACGTAAGACATGATGCAAATACAAATAGAACGCATGCTGATGTAACATTGAAAAATGGTGAGCTCGATGTATTTAACATATCTTATTTAAATAGCAATAATATATATGGAATAAAATGTGATGATGTTTTTGGAAGTTATATAGGGATACAAAATACTAATTTAACAGCACTTGGAGCTAGTTATGGTATAGACAACGTACCAGATACTATAGACAAAAATAATTATATTAACCTGTTTGAACTAACCGATGCTCAAAAACAGCATCTAGCAGACATATATTTACCTATAATAATGCAACATATAACTTCGGAATTATACCAAAAAACAGAAGAAACTATAGAAATAAACGGAACAAGTTACAATACCAATGCATATAAAATAGAATTAACAAGCGATAATGTGTATGCAATATTAGTAGATTGCATAAATGCATTAAAAACAGATACAGAAACTTTAATGTTAATAAGTGACAAATTATCAAAATTAGGATTTGGTACCGAATATACAGATACGTCAAACTTGGTGCAAAAGCTTGATGAATTAGTTGGACAATTACAAATTCAGGACAACCTAATTATAACTGTATATGAAAGTGATGAAACTAATATTAGAACTAATATAGTTTTGGGCTCTAAAACAAATATTACTTATGATAGAATAGGAAATATTAGTAATTTTAATGCCGATATATCATATCAAACAGCAATAAATGAAGAGGTTGGGGAAGAAATAATTGACCTTAATACTCTAGCACAAACATCAAGTACCACAACAAGAATTATAATAAATAAGAATATTAATGAAAATACAACCACAAGTAACATACAGATTATACCTGATGTACAAAATTTAGAAGAGGACATAAACATACAAATAAATATGGGAGCTGTGCAGAATGATAACATTACTAATTCTTGCTCAATAACAATAAATAAAGTAGAAAATGAAAAGCAATATACTACAACTATAACATACAATAATAATATAGCAAAAGCAGACACGGTAGAAGAAATAGAAGAACTATCTGGAAACAACACTGCCATAGTTAATAATTATACTCCAGAACAATTTACAATATTTATTAAAACATGGACCAATATATTTATAGATACACTATCAGAAAAAATGACTACACTTGGTTTAGAGGAAATCTCAAATGAGTTAAACCAAATAAATATAGAATAATTACAGAAAAAATATTACAGTAATATTAAATATATATTACAAATGCAAAGAATAATTGAAAGGAAAAATAAATAGCATAAAATAAAAGCACAAAGAAGTAAAAAATGTGTGAAGTTATTGTAAAGAGAATAACACAAAAATATGAAGTTAAAATAAGTAATTTTAACATAAGCAATGTAGAATATATGAACGATATGTTTAGAGAATGTACAAATTTAGCAAGTATAGATGTAAGCAATTTTAATACAAGTAAAATATTAGAAATGGATGATATGTTTAGAAGTTGTAGTACTCTAACAAGTTTAGATTTAAGTAGTTTTAATACATCAAATGTATTTGATATGAATGAAATGTTTAAAGATTGTACAAGCTTAATGACTTTAGATATAAGCAGTTTTAATACTGAAAAAGTAACAGATATGAAGCAAATGTTTGAAAATTGTACATCAATGCAAGAAATAAAAGTGGGATCGGGTTGGGTAATATCTGAAGGAACTGATACCACAAATATGTTTACAAATTGTGGTGTACAAGAAAACGAGCTAACACATGTAACAATATAATATAAAGTTAAGACACGAGAAATATTCCTTAGAGAAGTAGTTCTAAAGGAATATTTTTTTAATTAAAGTTAAAATAAAAAAACAAAAAGCAAAAAAAATCGAAAAAAGTATTGACTTAATTAACGTAAGGTGTTATTATAATTAATAGCTTCGCAAGAGGCCAATTTTTATCGAAAAATAGCATAATAAATTGGCAAAAAATTAATAGAAAAAATTACCTTAAAAAAACTTAAAAAAGTTTAAAAAAAGTATTGACATTAAGATATGAATTATGCTAAAATAATTCTTGTCGTCGAAACAATTCGATTGAGAAAAAGAAAGCACATTGAAAAGTAAACAATAAACTTTGAGAAACCAATAAAGCGGTAGTAAAACTACCAAAAAACAAGAACGCGAAAGCGTAAAAAATAGAGTCAAAGAATTCTAGTTAAAACGATATGTAAATGCATAGTAATATGCAAGTATATATACCAATAACATGAGAGTTTGATCCTGGCTCAGGATAAACGCTGGCGGCGCACATAAGACATGCAAGTCGAACGGAAGTCGTTATAAATGAATTGAAGATTTATCTGATTGAAATTTATAACAATGGCTTTAGTGGCGGACTGGTGAGTAACGCGTAAGGAATCTACCTATTAGAGGGGAATAACAATGAGAAATCATTGCTAATACCGCATATGCCATAGTGAAGGCATCTTCATAGTGGGAAAGGAGCAATTCGCTAATAGATGATCTTGCGTCTGATTAGTTAGTTGGTGGGGTAACGGCCTACCAAGACGACGATCAGTAGCCGGACTGAGAGGTTGAACGGCCACATTGGGACTGAGATACGGCCCAGACTCCTACGGGAGGCA
>CALXVA010000007.1 GCA_944391835.1 uncultured Clostridia bacterium
CTAGCATCCTCCTAACTTAACAATTATGTTTATAAGTTATACATTACACTGGAAATCTCCAGATGTCTAATATAATAGCATAAATTAGATAATATAGCAACAGAAAGGAAAATACTTAATAATGGTTTTGAAAAATTTTCTAAACATACTTATTAGCTGGATTTAAAGGCATAAATAAAGTAAAACCATTATCAAGTAAAGAGGACAATTCTATAAATAATTGATAACAGTATTATTTGGCTTAAGCTCACAAAAAAATCACAAAAGTAAGCTACCATACTAATTGACATCATACAAAAAAAGCAATATAATATATTATTGTAACGATAATAATAAAATAAAAGGAGGAAATATGCTAAAGGTATTAAAAAATCTCAAAAATTCGTGGATTACAGTACTAATTATAGTTATTCTACTATGTGTTCAAGCAGTAACAGACCTAGCACTTCCAGATTATACATCTAAGATTGTTAATGTTGGAATTCAGTATGGTGGAATAGAAGAAGCTATTCCAGAAGTAGTATCAGAAGAAGCAATGGAAGAACTTTTATTCTTTACAGAAAATGATGAACAGATACTAGAAAATTATGATTTGGTAGCAGAAAATCTAGACCATCATCAAGAAAAAGTTATAAAGAAATACTTAGGAAATGAGTACAATGTAGAAGAAAACAATTTATATGTTTTAAAAGATCTTGATGAAGAACAGTTAAGCAATTTAGAAAACCTAATGATTTCTCCACTTGTAGAATATAGTGCAATAACAAGTGAAGAAACTGCCACTCAAATTAAAGAACAAATTATGCAAACTATGACTGAAAATATGGCAAGTAGTGCATTATTAGAAAACGAAAATTTAACCAGTCAAACTACAAGTGAAAATAGTGAAGATACTATGGCTCAAATGCAAACTAATTTAGAAGATATGAATGTAATGGATTTATTAGAGCAAATGCCAGAAGGACAACAAGCAGTTGTGCTAGAACAGTTTACTAACTATACTTCACAGATGTCAGACTCATTAAAAGAGCAGGCAGGTATTAGCGCTGTAAAACAGTTATATATTGATTTGGGAGTAGATACAGATAAACTACAAAACGATTACATACTATTGTCTGGACTTCAAATGCTAGGCATAGCACTAATTAGCATGACATGTGCAGTAACAATTATGCTATGTTCATCAAGAGTAGCTGCAAAACTTGGAAAAACTTTAAGAGACAAAGTTTTCAAAAAAGTTCTAAGCTTTTCAACAGCAGAGCTTAGAGAGTTTTCAACAGCATCTCTTATAACACGTAGCACAAACGACATTCAACAAATACAGATGTTAATAGCAATTTTATTTAGAGTTGTTGTATATGCACCAATTATAGGTATAGGTGGATTTGTAAAAGTATTAACTACAAGTGATAACTCAATGGCATGGATTATAGGTGTAGCAATACTTGCTATTTTATTTGTTGTTGGAACATTATTTATAGTTGCAATGCCAAAATTTAAAAAATTACAAGATTTAATTGATAAACTAAACCAAGTATCGAGAGAAATTTTAACAGGACTTCCTGTAATTAGAGCCTTCAACAAAGAAAAGAAAGAAGAAAAGCGTTTCGATAATTCAAACAAAGACTTAATGAAAGCAAACACTTTTGTAAACAGAGCAATGTCAATGATGATGCCACTTTTAATGTTTATTATGAGCTCAATTACAGTACTTATTGTATGGGTAGGAGCACATAATGTAGACGCAGGAACCTTACAAGTTGGAGATATGATGGCATTTATCCAATACACAATGCAAATTGTAATGGCATTCTTAATGATATCTATGATATCAATTATGCTTCCAAGAGCAGCAGTATCTGCAAGACGTATTAACGAGGTAGTAGATACAGAGCCAAGCATAAAAGATAAAGAAG
This sequence comes from uncultured Clostridia bacterium, assembly GCA_944391835.1. Taxonomy (GTDB): domain Bacteria; phylum Bacillota; class Clostridia; order TANB77; family CAG-508; genus CALXVA01. Next base: position 1,917 of record CALXVA010000007.1, read on the forward strand.
AAACAAAGAAATTTGAACCAAATAAAAAAGGATTAGTAGAGTTCAAAAATGTTTCGTTTAGATACCCTGATGCCGATACAGAAATCCTAGAAGACATAAACTTTAATGCAGAACCTGGAAAAACAACAGCACTAATTGGAAGTACAGGTAGTGGTAAATCTACAGTAGTAAACTTAATACCAAGATTTTATGATGTAACAGAAGGCGAACTTTTAGTTGATGGTGTTAATGTTAAAGATGTAGCACAAAAAGATTTAAGAAATATAATAGGATTTGTACCTCAAAAAGGTGTACTATTCTCTGGAACTATAGAATCAAATATTAAATATGCAGATGATTCTATGTCAGATGAGCAAATGAAGAAAGCTGCAGAAATTGCACAAGCTACAGAATTTATTGATGGTAAACCAGAAAAATATCAAGACCCAATTGCACAAGGGGGAAGCAACGTATCTGGTGGACAAAAGCAACGTTTATCTATAGCAAGAGCAATAGCAAAAGACCCAGAGATATTTATTTTTGATGATAGCTTCTCAGCATTAGACTTTAAAACAGATAGCAAACTACGTGAAGCTTTAGCAGAGAAGACAGAAAATAAGACTGTAATTATAGTTGCACAAAGAATTAGCACTATATTAAATGCAGATAAGATAATTGTATTAGAGGAAGGAAAAATAGTAGGACAGGGAACACACGAAGAATTAATGCAAAATAATGAAACCTACAGACAAATAGCTTTATCACAATTATCTGAAGAAGAGTTAAATGGGAAAGGAGGAGAATAGATGCCAGGACCAATGGGAGGACCTATGAGAAGAGGTCAAGGAACAACAGAGAAACCAAAGGACTTTAAAAAGACTACAAAAAAATTAATCGATTCGTATTTATCTAAATACAAAATCGGTTTGACTGTAGTAATAATCTTTGCAATAGGAAGTACTATCTTTACTATTGTAGGACCAAAAATACTAGGAAATGCTACAACAGAAATATTTAATGGAATTGTAAGCAAATTATCTGGAGGAAGTGGAATAGACTTTGGAAAAATAGCACAAATAGCAATAATGCTTTTAGGATTATACTTATTAAGTGCAATATTCTCCTTCGTACAAGGATTTACAATGACAGGAATAGCACAAAAGCTTACATATAGAATACGTAATGATATAGCAGTAAAAATAAATAAACTTCCAATGAATTATTTTGATAAAAAAACAAATGGTGAAGTATTATCAATTATCACAAACGATATTGATACTCTAAGTATGAACTTAAACCAAAGTATTACACAAATAATTACAGCAATATGTACTATAATAGGAATACTAATAATGATGTTTTCAATTAGCTGGCAAATGACACTTATATCATTAGTAATACTGCCTATAGCAGGTTTTGTTGTAAGAATAATAGTAGGAAAATCACAAAAATACTTTAGTAGACAACAAGAATATTTAGGACATGTAAATGGTCAAGTTGAAGAAATTTATGGTGGACTTACAGTAGTAAAAGCATTCAATGCTGAAGATAAAGTAATAAATACTTTTGACAAAGCAAATGACGAACTATATCATTCTGCTTGGAAATCACAATTCTTATCTGGTTTAATGCACCCTGTTATGAACTTCATATCTAATGTAGGATATGTAGGAGTTGCAGTAGCCGGTGGATATTTAGCAATAAATGGAACAATTACAGTTGGTAATATACAAAGTTTTATACAATACAATAAACAATTTACTCGGGCCAATTAACCAAATTGCGCAAATTTCATCTATGCTACAATCAATGGTAGCAGCTGCAGAAAGAGTATTTGAATTTTTAGAAGAACCAGAAGAAGTAATTACAACTAAAGGAAATATAGACACAAGTACATTAAAAGGAAATGTAGAATTTAGACATGTTAAATTTGGATACAATCCAGACAAAACAATTATAAAAGACTTTAGTGCAAAAGTAAAAGAAGGACAAAAAATTGCCATCGTTGGACCAACAGGTGCAGGAAAAACTACAATGGTAAAACTTCTTATGAGATTTTATGATGTAACAGATGGAGAAATACTAGTAGATGGCCATAATATAAAAGACTTTGACAGAGGTAAGCTTCGTAAAATGTTTGGTATGGTACTTCAAGATACATGGCTATTTGGAGGTACAGTAAAAGACAACATTAAATACAGTAAAGAAGATGCAACAGATGACGAAGTAATACAGGCAGCAAAAGCAGCACACGTGCATCACTATATAAAAACACTTCCAAATGGATATAATTCAATGATAAATGAAGAATCTTCAAACATTTCAGCTGGACAAAAACAATTACTTACAATCGCAAGAGTAATTTTGGCAGATCCAAAAATACTAATACTAGATGAGGCAACAAGTTCAATAGATACAAGAACAGAAATACAAATTCAATCAGCAATGGATAACCTAATGAAAGGAAGAACAAGCTTTGTTATAGCTCACAGATTATCAACTATAAAAAATTCCGACTTGATTTTAGTTATGAATCAAGGAGATATAGTTGAGCAAGGAACACATGAAGAGCTTCTTGCAAAAGGTGGATTCTATGCAGATTTGTACAACAGCCAGTTTGACGAGGAAGAGGAATAGGTTGAAAAATAAACAATTATATCAGCAAAAGGGGACGGGCTTAAATTGTAAAAAAGGTAACATAATTAAGATTTTTTTGCAATTTAAGCCCGTCCCCTTTTGCCGAAATTTTGCTTCTCTATGACTGTTCACCTGGCAAGAAGTAGTCAACAACACCGTAAACTAAAGCACCAACTATTGCAGCAATCCAAGAAATTGTGTATCCTGCAACAAAATATTGGGTTACATATAATACAACTGCTGCTAAAACAAATCCTACAAAACCTTTACCAAAGGCACTTGCATGAAGACCAGTAAATCTTGTAAGTAAATAATCTATTACAGTAAGAACTACTGCAGCTGCAGCTAAAGCCCAAATGTTACTAATTTGGAAACCTGGTGTAAAGAATGCTGTTATACCAAGAACGATGGCTGCTGTAATCAATCTTCCAACAACTTGCCATACAGTAGAAGTATTATTTTTAGTTTGAGCTTGATTATTCTCCATAGTATAAACCTCCTTAAAATCTATTTAAACAGATTAAAAGCTAAAATATAATTTATATCAAAGATTATAATGTTCAATTACCTTAATTATAAAGAGATAAGAAAAAACAAAAGAAAGTATAAAAATAAATTAAAAAACTTCAAAGGATTATAAGGTAAAAAAATAATCTTTGATATTACTCTTATTATGAACTAAAAAAAATAATTTATTCAAAACATTAAAAAAATTTTAGAATCAATAAAAATGTTTAATTCATTGCTAAACTCAATATATATGCACTGATTTTTAAAGTTAGCTCTTTTATTTGAATAATAAATGAAAAATTGTGAAAAATATATATAAAATAAAAAATAAGAGAGGAAAAATATGTTAATAATTTTTATAAGGTCAATTTTACTATACATAATAGTACTAATAGTTATGAGGCTAATGGGAAAGAGAGAAATAGGACAACTTCAACCATTTGAACTTGCAATATCTATAATGATAGCAGACTTAGCATCAACTCCAATGGCAGATACAGGAATACCATTAACAAATGGTATAATTCCAATTTTAGCATTACTTGTGATGCACTTAGTTATTTCTATACTAAATATAAAAAGCATAAAAGCAAGGCAAATACTATGTGGCAAGCCTTCTATATTAATATATAGAGGAAAAATAAATGAAAAGAATTTAAAAAAGGAAAGATTTACTGTAAATGAACTAGAAGAAAGATTAAGAGGTAACAATATTGTAAATATTGGAGATGTAGAATATGCAATTTTGGAAACAAGTGGACAAATTACAGTAATACAAAAGCCGAATAAAAGAACTACAATCCCAGAAGATTTTGGAATAGAGCCAGAGTATGAAGGAATAGCTTACGATTTAGTTGTGGACGGAATAGTGATGTACGAAAATTTAAAAATACTAAAAAAAGATTATGACTGGTTAAAAAAGCAAGTTAACAAGTTTGGAATTTTGCCGGAACAAGCTCTACTTGTAACTATTGATGGTAAAGGTAATTTTTTCTGTCAGAAGAAAGAAGAAAAAGGGCTATAGCACTTGTCAGGTTTGGGGACAGACTCTTTTCAGACTAATAGAATCTAAATAGAGGAGGCATAGACATTGAAAAAAGAACTAATTATTTGTATATTTATAATAGTACTTATAATAGTAACCAATATAATAACACAAAGTTATACAAAAAATAGTGTAAATAAAATGAGTGAAAGGTTAGATGTGGTTTCACAAATTGTTTGCGATAACATAAGCACAAGTACAGAAAGCAGTAATATAGACAAAAATAAAATAAAGCAAGAAGTGGATAATTTAGAGAATACTTGGAATGAGCTACAAGAAAAGCTTGCATATTATATAGAACACGATGAATTAGAAAAGGTAGAAACACAGATTTATGCCATAAAAGGATTTTACGAGATAGAAAAATATGATGAGATTGTGCCAGAAGTAGAAAAGTGTAGTTTTATTTTAAAACATATAGAGGAAAAGACGAAGCTAAGTATAAAGAACATATTTTAAGATTTGTTACTGTTCAGTATAGAAAATAAAAAATAAGATTTTACAAATCTGTAAAATCTTCACTCTAACCCCTTGCAATCATTAGAAATATATGGTAGAATATTTATTGTTACTAAAAGAGAAAATAGGAAGGAATTGATTCTAATGGTAGAGATAATAAGAAATATAGTATTAGTTATATATGTTTTAGTGTGTATAGTATTAATAGTACTTGCTACAATACAAGCAAAAGATACAAGTGGAGCATCACAAACAATTACAGGAGCTGCTGCAAATAACTTCTATGAGCAAAACAAAGGTAGAACTAAAGAAGGTAGACTTAAAAGAGCAACAATTATCTCAGGAGTTTTATTTGCTGTACTTGCAATAGCTTTATCAATTTTATTTGTAATGTAAGGTATTAAAATATAGATATTGTAGAACATATATAGTAAGATATATGTTCTTTTTTTGAAGAAAGGAGGAAGTTTAATGAGTAACAAAAAATTAAAATCAAAAAATAAAAAAGAAAAAATATTTAAAAAGATGGAATCAAAAAAGAAAGCTTTAAACCAAAAGAATAAAGAAATAGCTAAATTAAAGAAGAGGCTTAACAAAATAGAAGAAGAATTGGATGATATAAAAAACGAAGAATTAAATAATAGAAAAACAAAGAATGAAAAATTAGACCTAAAAAGACCTAAAATAAAAGAAGATAGTAAAATTTTTGAACTAGAAAAGAATACGATAGTAGGTACATACCAAAAAAGTAGAAATTTTGGCTTTGTTGTGCCTGATGATAAAAAGCTTGGTACGGACATATATATTGCAAAAAAAGATGCAATGAAAGCTAAGAACAATCAAAAGGTTGTCGTAGAAATTACAAAATTACCAAAAGCAGACAAAAGTGCAGAAGGAAAAATTATAGAGATTATTGGATATATAGACCAAGCTGGAGTAGACATGCTATCTTTAGTTAAAGAATATGATTTGCCCTATGAATTTCCAGAACCAGTTATAAAAGAAGCAAAGAAGATTAGCCAAGAGATAGATGAGAAAGATATTGTAAATAGAAAAGATTTAAGAGATGAAGAAATTTTTACAATAGATGGCGAAGATGCAAAAGATTTAGATGATGCTGTAAATGTAAAAAAATTGCCAAATGGAAATTATATTTTAGGAGTACACATCGCAGATGTAAGCCACTATGTAAAAGAAGGTTCTTTTCTAGATAAGGAAGCAATTGCAAGAGGTACTAGTGTGTATATGTTAGATAGAGTTATACCAATGCTTCCAGTAGAACTTTCAAATGGTATATGTAGTTTAAACGCAGGCAAAGACAGATTCGCAATTTCATGCATTATGGAAATTGATAAAAACGGACAAGTAGTATCATCAGACATATTTAAGAGTGTTATAAATGTTACTGAAAGAATGAGTTACTCAAATGTGCAAAAAATATTGGACAATTCTGATAAAGAAGTAGTAGCACGTTATTCAAAATATATAGAACATTTTAAACTAATGGAAGAACTTGCACATATTTTAAAGAAAAGAAGAGAAAAAGCAGGAAGCTTAAACTTAGATATTCCAGAAACAAAAGTAATTTTAGATGAAAGAGGAATTGCAGTAGACATTACAAAATATGAACTAAAATTTGCAAATGAAATCATAGAGCAATTTATGCTTACAGCAAATGAAACGGTAGCTGAAAAATTCTTCTGGCTAGAAGCACCATTTATATATAGAGTACACGAAGCACCGGATATGGAAAAGGTTAGTGAGCTTAATAAATTTTTGTTTAACTTAGGATATAGAGTAAAATGCAAAAAAGAAGAGGTACACCCAACAGCATTTGCAGAAGTGTTAAATGAAGTAAAGGGAAAACCAGAAGAAAGAGTAGTTTCTACCCTTGTATTAAGAACACTTAAAGTAGCAAGGTACGAAAGTGAAAACAAAGGACATTTTGGAATTGCAAGTAAATATTACTGTCATTTCACATCACCTATTAGAAGATATCCAGACTTATTCATACACAGAATTATTTCGAGGTATTTAAAACAAGGTTATAATTTAGATGATGAAGAAATAGCAAAATATAGCTCACAAGCTACTAAATATGCAGAAGAATCATCAGAACGAGAAAAAATAGCACAAAAAGTAGAAAGAGAAAGTGTAGATATAAAAATGGCAGAATATATGGAAAGTCATATAGGAGAAGAATACGATGGAATTATATCAAGTATTACTTCATTTGGTGTGTTTGTGGAGTTGGAAAATACAGTGGAGGGAATGATAAGATTCGACAAACTCGGAGACGAATACTTTATATATGATGAAGACCACAAAACTCTACTTGGCGAAAAAACTAAAACAATGTACCACATTGGCGACAAGCTTAGAATTAGAGTAATTAGAGCAGACAAGAACTCAAGACAAATTGATTTTGAAAGAGTAGTGCCTAAGCCACAAAATTAGGCACTACTAAACAAAATACAGCAATTAAATATAGCAAAATTCCAACAAACTTATTTTCCTTATATTCAAAATACCCGCTAATTGCAGTTTCTAAAAAAGCATAAATGCAAGTAAAGAAAATTACAATGTTCATAAAACCAATCCTCCTATCGCACTAGTGTATATTCTAATTATTCATCATTTCCTCCATCAGTAGAAGTTAGTAAATAACTTGAACGTAAATTTACATCAAGTTCTACATCAAAATATGCATCTTTATAGTAATGTATCCAATTATAATTCTCCCACTCTTGGTTTGTGGAAAAATATTTTGAAGCATATAATCCAAAACTATCAATATCTGCATCAAACTCTTTAGAAGTTTTATATAAATAGTTCATTATATTTTCCTTTAAATATGTTTCAGCAGAAGTTTCAATTTTATTAACTAAATCTTCATCTAATAGGTTAATGTTTTTGTTCATAGATTGCATTTTTGCGGTGACTTTAATCTTAGAAGTTATATATGGTGTATTATTAACTAAATATACAGAATTTTTTGTGTCATTACCCAACTCAATGTATAAATCTATGAAATCCAATTCTTCAATAGGACTTGGAACTCGTATTTGAGCATTCTTTAATTTATTAGATATTATAAGATGACAAATAGATTCAAAACCATTTAATTCACCAACTAGTTTGTCGTCATTAAAAACTGCAAGCCCCATAGTTTCTACACCATCGTTTTTGGGAGATATAGGAGTTTGACCAGCCGTATAATGAGAAGTAACTTCAGAAGAGGCTAAGTCTTGAGTTTGGGTAGCTTCTGAATTTATAGAACCAAGTATGGCTACCGGACTAGAAAAATTATTGCTAATTGCTGATAAAAATTCATTACAAGTTATACTCTCTGTGTAGCCGGTATATTCACTAGAGGTAGGAGCAATTTCATAATATCTTGCAGAAACTTTGTCTAGAAGAGGAGCGGAATACTCTAGATACGATTTTGCATCACATTTACTTATTATTATATTAGAAGTAGTTCTAAATTGTATTTCATTCGTAAGAGTATATAATACTTCACTAACCCCTTGTGTTGCAAATTCTTCTGAAATAACAAGTACTTTACAATGTGACAAATTTATTTCTTTACCTAGGTAACTGTTAAACAAAGCTATACCAGTATTTATAGAAGAACACTCAACAGATTCTACTACCACAGAAGAGGATTGAGAAGAACTGCCAGATGATTCGCCACCATTCGGCAAAGAAATTTGAAGGCTAAGTAATAAATTTTCATTAGTGCCAACATCAATGCCAATAGCAACTACATAAGCTAAATTATCTATGCCACGAATGCCGTAATAACTTGTACTTGCAACCAGTATAAGCAAAGTTAGTATAAAAATTGCAAATACTTTACGTACTTTATAATTCATAAGAACCTCCTTTTGAGATATTTAAGTTTATTATATTAGATTACTCTGGTATTAAATATTACAAAAAAGTAAAAGTACTATTCTCTGTAGTTATTTTTTTGATTCTTTTCTAACATTCTTTTTTTTATATTTGCACCTATTAGAACCAATGTAAATATTCCAAAAACAAGCACCAAAGTGCCATATTTATAAAAAGCATTGGATATTTTTTCTAATGTAAAAACATTATCAATTAGTAGGGAAATAGTAAAAATAATAGTACAAACGGCTACAGACAGAGTTTTAACTTTTTTCATATTAGTCATTTTCTTAAATATATTTAAAATAAACATTACAGCTATACTTAAAAATGACATAAGACTTAAAGTCCAAATAAATATAAATATAATTTCCGGTCTTTCTAAAAAACTGCTAAGTTTGCTATTGATAATTATAAAATAAAGTGGCGATATTCTAACAACAGAATATATATCAGAAAAAGCAAAAACTAATGCCATTATTGATAAAATTAAAAATATGCCACATATTAAAGTAGAAGAATATGCTATTTTCGGCATATCTTCTTTTTTATTTAGTAATGGAGAAATGAAAAACAAGAAGAATAATCCATTAAATGCAAATATGTTACTTGCTCCAGTTAAGAATATGGTCGATGCTCCATCTGCTAAAATAGGAAGAGAACGTTCTACCCTAAGCAAATCTGCAACAAATATAAAGGTAAATAATATGCTGAATAGAGCAATAGGAACAATTATAGTATTAGTTTTTATAATGGACTTTTTCCCCATTAAATTTGCAACAACTACGACAAACAAAAAAAGAAAAACTATAAATGAAATAGGGTAGTCATTAAAATATGCTAAAAATAAATTTTTAGAAAACATTCTAGTTAAAAAAGAAGATTCTATAAGCAAATAGATTATGCAAAGAATTCCAATTAAAACTTGTAAGAATTTTCCTCCTAAGTATTCAGATATATCAATTATATCTAAACCGGCAAAATTTTTTAAAAGTTTTACAATTAACAATACAAAAATAAGTACAAGTGCTAAAATATATATACAATTTAATATAGAAGCATTTTTTGAATTATCTAATATCATTTGTGGCAAATTTAAAACAAGATGATTTATGAATAAAACCACAATTAAACAAATCGCTTCAAAATTTCCAAGTTTATTGTAATTCATTAGAACCTCCACTTCATACTAATATGTTCTTGCTTATCTTTTTTCTTAGTGTCAAGAAAATCTTCTCTTTTCTCCCTTTTCCAAATTGGTTTATTGAATAACCCACTAGAAAGATGCCCTTTAGATGGAATATATGGCTCCAAATACGATACTCCAAAAGATTGAACCTTGGTTGCAATAAGAATATGAATAAACGAAGCAAAAGCAATGCCAAGTAAACCTGCTAGGTAGCCAAAAATAATATACATAAAACGCCATATTCTACAGTGAAAAGCAAGGTAATAGTCCGGAATAGCAAAAGAAGTAATACCAGTTATTGCAACAATTATTATTAAAATAGGGCTAACAATACCAGCTTCAACGGCAGATTGGCCAATAATTAAAGCACCAATTATACCTATAGTAGGGCCAATTGGACTTGGAACTCTTAAACCAGCTTCACGAATAAGTTCGAAAGATAGTTCCATAATAATTATTTCAAAAATAATTGAAAAAGGAACAGATGCGCGAGAAGCAACTATAGCAAACAATAACTCTGTAGGAATAAATTCTAAGTGAAAACTAGTTATAGCTACATAAATTCCTGGCAAAAGTAAAGTTATTAAAAAGGATGCAATTCTTATAACTTTTAACAAATTTGCAAATTGAAATTTAATATTATTATCTTCCGAAGACTCTAAAAAATCTACAAATACGGCTGGCACAATTAAAGCATATGGACTGCCGTTTACAAGTACAACAACTCTACCTTCTAATAAATAAGTTGAAGTCTTGTCAGGTCTTTCTGTAGAAATAATTTGAGGTAAGCTATATTTTGTGTTATCTTCTAAAAGTTGTTCTAACTGACCAGAAGAAACCAAATAATCGATATCAATATTATTAAGCCTATATTTTACTTCGGCAACAAGGTCATCATTTGCAATATTTCGCATATAACAAACAGAACAAATTGTTTTACTAACTTTTCCAACCTTAATATTTTCCATAATTAGGTTTTCGTTGTTAATAATTCTTCTAATTAGGGAAGTATTAGTACGAAGATTTTCAACAAATGCTTCTTGTGGACCTCTTAGTACTACTTCATTTTCAGGCTTGTTAATAGATCTTGTTTTAAAACCTTTAACATCAATGTCAAAAGCAATATCTAAAGTATCAATAAAAAGAGCACAGTTTCCCGAATTAACACTAGAAAAAATTTCTTTAAATTCTTTTTGAGTCATTACATTATTTTGAGGAAGCAAGCAATTTAAAATATATTCTTTAATATTAAACTTTTTAACTTTTCTTACAGTAATATTGTTTGTTACAGCCTCGGAAACAACCTGATTTTGATTTCCATCAAAAGAATTTGCATTATTTTTAAGCATTAAAGGTTTTAAAACATAATTATTAACTAAATCCATATCTGTCATGCCATCTATAAAAAGTAAAAAGGCTCTATACTGCTTATTTCTTGCAGTTAAAAGAAATTCGCGAAGAACAATATCACTATTTATTAAAAGATTGTATTTGACTTTTATATATTCAATGTTCACATCTATACTAGGAAAAATTTCTTTAACATCACTAAATTCATCAGATATTATGTTGGAGGCATTAGTAGTGTTTCTATTAGAAAAATTACTGTTTGATTGTGTAGCACTACTTTTATTAGTTCCTAAACTACTAGACGAATCATCATTTGCAGGAAGAGAAAAGTCGTGAGAGGGCTCTTCTATAGGAAAAAATATTTTCTTAAATGTATCTACTATTTTCATAAAAAACATGTATCCTTTCTTGCCCTGTTTAGTATAAAAGGGCACAAATCTTTTCTCTAAAGAATAAAATTATTTAGTATATATTTTCCAAAAAAAAAGAAAATATGTATAAAAATAAAAAAATGTAGTATTTTTAAAAACTTTATGGTATACTAAATTTGTAATAAAATTTGACCTTAAATTGTAAAAAATATATAAAGGAGGAGTTTAATTTATGAAAAAAACCAATATTATTATATTTGTGGTAATTATTTTAGTAATTGTGGCAATATTTGGATACGCAATATGGGATGCAAATAAGAGCATAAACGAATTAGGAAGTACAAATACAGAAATAGTGCAGGAAGAAAAAAACATAACAAACGATGTAAATGCAAATACAACTAATGTTAATGAGATTGCTACAAACGAAACACAAATAAATCCTTCTACCGTAGATACAAATGAAGGAACAACAATAGATTATGTAGGATGCTGGTATATTAGTGAAGAGGCATATTTTAATAGTGAACAAATAGACGAAATAATGGATAGAAGAGATGACAATGAAATAACAAATGAAGAGTTTGAAAATCAAATGAAGTCTGAAATAAACACAAATATTGTCGAATTAGATGTAGAAAGATATTTTCAAAACACTATGATATTTGATTTTACAGTAATAAGCCCAGCACCAACACAAAGAGAAGGGCACTTAGATAACATAGAAGTAACATTAGAGGGAAATACAGGAACATTTACGTACACAGATAACTGGGGAACAAGCGGAAATGGAACAATAACACTTAATGAGAATAGCATAACACTAAGACTAGAAACCACTAGTGCAGCACAAGGTGCACTATGGGGAGTAGAAGGAATATATACATTTTCATATAAAATAGAGGATTAGAGTAAAGGTCTAAATTTACATTCTATTATAGGTTAGAGTGGGCTTATAAAAAAAGTATGAAAATATGGAATGGAGAGTACTTTGAGTTAGAAATTCTTAAATAATTTTATGGAAAGAGTTCATCTCTGATGGAAGGGTGCCATAAAATTATTTTAGAATTTCTACAAAAAAGTATCTGGACCGACATATTTTAATACTTTTTTTATAAGCCCACTCTAACCTGAAATAAAATATAAATTTAAACTCATTTTCTAATTGTTATAATATAATGCAAATCAATCCGCCACTGCCCTCATTTACAATTCTTTCTAGGGTTTCTTGTAATTTTGCTTGTGCATCTACCGGCATCTTAGCAAGTTTTGTTTGTAATCCTTCATTTACAAGCTCATGCAAGCTTCTACCAAAAATATTAGATTCCCAAATTCTCGTAGGGTCATCTTCAAAGTTAGAAAGCAGATAATTTACTAATTCCTCAGACTGTTTTTCACTACCTACTATAGGTGATACTTCTGTTTCTATTTCTGCCTTAATTAAGTGAATTGATGGGGCACGTGCACGTAATTTTACACCAAAACGTGAACCTTGCTTAATTATTTCTGGTTCATCAAGTATTAGTTCATCTATTGATGGAGTCACAATTCCATAGCCTGTTGCTTTTACTTCTTCTAAAGCATTTGCTATCTTGTCATATTCTTTCTTAGTCTCTGCCAGAGTGGTAATTGTAGAGAATAAATCTCCTTCATTACTAATTTCAACCCCAGAAATTTCGGTAAGTATTTTATAAAATAACTCATCATATAAATTTACCGTAATATTTATAGAACCTTCGCCAAGTTTAATTTCACTAATGTTTGTATTATTAATTATTTTAGTATTTTGAAGTTTGGCTATTCCAGTATCTACTTGTTTTAGAATACGAATATCAGAAAAGGCATCTTTTATTTCAGAGTATAACTCTTCTTTTAACCAATGTGAATCCGATAAACCATCTACCCATTTTGGAAAATTGATATTCATTTTTTCTATAGGAAATTCATAAAGTATTTTTCCAAAAATGTCATTGATATCTTCTAAATCAAGTCGTGAACAATCTGTAGGTATAACCGAAGTTTGATACTTTTCTTCTAAGTCTTTAGCAAGGTTTTTTGTATAATCCGAGAATGGGTCATCTGAGTTTAACACTATAACAAATGGCTTGTTTAATGCTTTTAACTCTTTTACAACTCTTTCCTCAGCCTGCACATAATCTTCTCTAGGAATATCAGTAATGCTACCATCTGTTGTAACTAAAATACCAATAGTAGAATGCTCTTCAATAACTTTTTTAGTTCCAATTTCGGCAGCTTGTTCAAAAGGTATTTCCTCATCAAACCATGGAGTTTTAACCATCCTAGGCATATCATCTTCTAAATAACCAATAGCATTATTTACTAAGTAGCCTACACAGTCTACTAAACGAGTTTTTAACTTTAAATTATTCCCAATAGTAATTTCCACAGCTTCATTTGGAACAAACTTTGGCTCTGTGGTCATAATTGTTCTGCCACCTGCACTTTGAGGAAGCTCATCTCTTGCACGTTCCCTTTTATATTCGTTATCAATATTAGGAATAACCAGTAAGTCCATAAATCGTTTAATAAATGTAGATTTACCAGTTCTTACAGGACCAACTACTCCAACATAAATATCTCCTTGGGTACGATTAGCTATATCTTGATATAATTTTAAATTCTCCTCCATTAAATATATAACCTCCTTAAAAATGTTTGTACTAAACTTTATTTAATGTATATTAAAAGAATTCTATCTTATGACTAAAATCTAAAAATTTGCAAAAAAAATATTAATGTGATAAAATGATAACGTTCCTAAAAAAGGAACATAAAATATATTAAATAAACTTTATAAAATAACACAACCTAAGTCTTAAGGAGGAATGAAATTAAAATATGGAAAATAACATTATGGCGATTGTAATGGCAGCAGGTAAAGGCACTAGAATGAAATCGAAAAAGTCTAAATTAGTACAAAAGATTTTTGGAAAGGAAGTTGTAAAAAGAGCAGTTGAAAATGCAAAAAATGCAGGTGTAAATGACATTGTAGCAGTTGTAGGATATCAAAAAGAAGAAGTTATGGCAGTTTTAGGAGACACCGTAAAATACGCATTTCAAGAAGATATGATGGGTACAGGTCATGCTGTACTAATGGCAAAAGAATATTTACAAGGTAAGAAAGGCAAAGTTTTAGTATTAAATGGTGATGTACCTTTAATTAGACCAAAAACTTTAAATAAACTAATAGAAAAAAGTATAGAGAATAAAGAATATGCAACATTGTTAACAGCAATTTATGATAATCCAAAAGGTTATGGAAGAATAATAAGAGATGAAGGTGGAAATGTTTTAGCAATAGTAGAAGAAAAAGATACTACAGATGAACAAAAAGAAATAAAAGAAATAAATGCAGGTATATATTGTTTTGATATAGAAGAGTTGTTATCAGCACTAGATAAAATTAAGCCAAATAATGCACAAGGAGAGTATTACATAACAGACGTAATTGGAATTATGAATAAAAAAGGCCTTAAAACTGGTGCAGTTGTAGTAGAAGACAATACAGAAATACTTGGTATAAATGATAGAATTCAACTAGAAATGCTTACAAAAGTATTGCAAATGAGAATAAATACAGAGCACATGAAAAATGGTGTAACAATAGAGGATGTAAATACTACATATATTTATGATGATGTAAAAATAGGAATGGACACTGTAATACATCCAAATACAACAATAAAATCAGATGTGGAAATTGGAGAAGATTGTGAAATTGGACCAAATGCATACATTAGAGAGGGGTGCAAGTTAGCAAATAATGTTAAAATAGGTAACTTTGTAGAAATTAAAAAGGCAATTATAGGAGAAGGCACAAAAGTTCCACACTTCATTTACCTAGGAGATTGTGAAGTTGGAGAAAAATGTAATATCGGTTGTGGAACAATAACTTGTAATTATGACGGATTTCATAAAAGTAAAACAATAATTGGAAATCATTCATTTATTGGTTCAAACTCAAACCTAGTTGCACCGGTAAATATAGGAAATGAAACTTTTATTGCAGCGGGTTCTACAATAACAGATGATGTTCCAGACTATGCTTTAGCAATAGCAAGACAGAGACAAACAAATAAGGAAGATTGGAATAAAAAATAACATAAAAAGTTACAAAAATTAATTGACTTTAGCATAAAATGATAGTATAATGAATATACTAATTAAGTAATATTGCAAAATGTTACATGAGGAAACCCCTAGCCTAATACTAGTGAATAGTATTGAAATAGGGTATAAGCAAAGAGGAGATTCCTAGCCTAATGCTATAGAGAGCTATAAAGTAGGAAAATTAAAAAGAGTAGGGGCGAAAGTTCCTACTCTATATTTTTTTGCATAAGGAGAAATTTGTATTGAATAAACTAAGACTATACAGAATTGATTTAAACTATATAAAATACTTATATAAATTCGACAAGAAAGTACAATTTAATAAGAATAGAGAAGATGAGTATACAAAAAGGAGAGTATATTTGGGAATAGTATTGCAAGTAAATAATTTTAACTATTTTGTACCGCTAGAACATCCAAGACCAGCGCATAAAAATTTAAAAAATAATATTTTTATCCTAAAAATACATAATGGAAAATATGGAATTTTAGGATTTAATAATATGATACCAGTAGATGAAAATAATCTTATAAAATTTGATATAAATAGTGAAAATGAAAAATATAGACAGATTTTGAATAGCCAGTACCGTTTTTGCAATAAACATATAGCTGAAATAGAGTCTAAGGCACTAGAGACATATAACAAAAGTCAAAAAAATAAATTTTTGAAAAAAGTATGTTGTAATTTTAAACTATTAGAAGAAAAACTGCTAAAATACAAATGTTAATAATTTCTCGAAATTTCCCTTGCACTTTACGTAAAAATGTGATAATATATTTTTATTGAAATTCAAATACGAAAATAAAGGACACGGTAAATATAATTACATTTTACAGAGAGCCAAGGAAGCTGAGAATTGGTAAATAAGGATATATTTATTATCACCTTTTAGTAGCTTGTTTGAAACAATAGTAAATCAAGCCGTAAATCTGCGTTAAAGATAATGAGTGAGAAGAATAAAATTTATATATATTCTTTTAAAATAGGTGGTACCGCGGAAATTAAAGCTATTTCGTCCTAATCAGAACGAAGTAGCTTTTTTTGATGAGTTGAAAAAAATCAAACAAGGAGGCATAAAAAATGAGTGAAGAAAAAATGGATTATGGAAAAACTTTAAACTTACCAAGTACAGACTTTCCAATGAGAGCCAGTCTGCCAGAAAGAGAGCCACAAATTCAAAAAGAGATTTTTGAAAACGATTTGTATGAAAAAATATTAAAGAAAAACGAGGGACATGAAAGTTTTGTTTTACATGATGGACCTCCTTATGCTAATGGAGAAATTCATGCTGGACATGCTTTAAATAAAATATTAAAAGATACTATAGTTAGGTATAAATCTTTAAGAGGATACTATTCTCCATATATACCAGGCTATGATACACACGGTATGCCAACAGAGAAAAAAGCCATAGAAAAACTTGGATTAGATAGAAGCAAAATACCAGTAACAAAATTTAGAGATACTTGTAAAGAATTTACAAGTAATTACAAAGATGTTCAAACAGAGGGATTTAAAAGACTTGGAGTATTGGGTGATTGGAAACATCCATATATAACTTATGATCCAAAAATGGAAGCAAGACAAATTGGCGTATTTGGAGACATGTATAAAAAAGGTTATATATATAAAGGATTAAAACCTGTATATTGGTGTACAGACTGCGAAACAGCACTAGCAGAAGCAGAAATAGAGTATAAAGATGTAACGGGTTCATCAATATATGTAAAATTTCCAGTAAAGGATTCAAGAGGAAAATTCGATAGCAAAAATACTTTTATAGTTATATGGACAACTACACCTTGGACACTTCCAGGTAACCTTGCTATATCTTTAGGACCAGATTTTGATTATAGCATAGTAGAAGTAGCAAATGGTGAAAACACTAATTTTGTAAAAGAAAACACAGTAGAAAGATACATTATAGCTTCTGACCTTGTAGAAAAAGTAATGAAAATTGCAGAAATAACAGAATATAAAGAAGTACAAAAATTAAAAGGAAAAGAGCTAGAGGGTGTACTTTGCAAGCATCCATTTTTAGATAGAGACTCTATAGTAATAATGGGTAGTGAAGATACTGTAGATGTACAATTAACAGAAGGTACAGGTGCTGTACATACTGCTCCTGGCTATGGTAAAGAGGACTATTTAGCAGGACAAAAGAATAATTTAGGAATAGTAGTTACAGTAGATGCAAAAGGACATCAAACAGAAGGTGCAGGTCCATTTGCAGGTATGTATTATGCTAAATCTAATAAAGAAATAACAAACTGGCTTGCTGAAAATGGATATTTACTAAAAGAAACACAAATAAGTCACTCATATCCACATTGTTGGAGATGTAAAAAGCCAGTTATATATAGAGCAACACCTCAATGGTTTGCATCAGTAGATGGTTTTAGAGAAGAAGTTTTAAAAGCAATAAAAACTGTTAAATGGCATCCAACTTGGGGAGAAGACAGAATGTCAGAAATGATAAAAGGCAGAAACGACTGGTGCATTTCTAGACAACGTACTTGGGGAGTTCCACTTCCTATATTCTATTGCAGAGATTGCGAGGAGCCTTATGTTACAGAGGAGTCTATAAAGAAAATTCAAAATATATTTAGAGAAAAAGGTTCAAATGCATGGTATGATATGACAGAAGAGGAACTAATGCCAGAAGGTTCAAAATGCGAAAAATGTGGATGCACACATTTCAAAAAAGAAACAGACATCATGGATGTATGGTTTGATTCAGGTTCTACACATCAAAGCGTTTTAGTTGAACGTGGACTTCCATATCCAGCAGACTTATACTTAGAGGGAAATGACCAATATAGAGGATGGTTCCAATCATCACTATTAACAAGTGTTGCAACAAATGGAATAGCACCATACAAAGAAGTATTAAGTTGTGGATTTGTAGTAGATGGTCAAGGTAGAAAAATGTCTAAAAGCTTAGGAAATGGTATTTCTCCAATAGATGTATGTAACAAATATGGAGCAGATATACTAAGATTATGGGCACTTTCAGCAGATTACACAATGGACGTAAGCATTTCGGACGATATACTAAAAGGAATTTCTGATGTTTATAGAAAAATAAGAAATACAGCAAGATATATAATAGGAAATACAAGTGATTATAATCCAGATGAACCAGTTAAATATGAAGATTTACTAGAAATAGATAAATGGGCACTAACAAGATTAAATAAACTAGTAAAGGATTGCTTAAAGGATTATGATGAATATAATTTCTCAGGTTGCTATCATGATATAAATCAATTCTGTGTAGTAGATATGAGTAGCTTTTATTTAGACATAATTAAAGATAGATTATATACATCTAAAAAGGATTCTGTAGAAAGAAAAGCAGCACAAACAACAATGTATATAATATTAGATAGCTTAGTAAAAATCTTAGCACCAATGATTTCATTTACTGCAGAAGAAATTTGGAAAGCAATGAAGCATACAAAGGTTGAAGCAGTAGAGAGTGTAATGCTTACAAATTATCCAGAACCAAATGCTATGTATGATAACGAGGAATTAACGGAAAAATGGAACAAAATAATTAAATTAAAAGATATAGTAGCAAAAGAATTAGAAAATGCTAGAGCAGAAAAGAAAATTGGAAATTCTTTAAATGCAAAAATCACAATATATGCCGAAGGTGAACAATACAAATTTATAAAAGAAAATCTAGAGTTATTACAAACAGTATTTATTGTTTCTGCATTAGAGGTTGAAGAAAATGCAAGAAAAGATGAAGTAAAACTTGGAGTTAAAGTAGAGCAAGCTCCTGGAGAAAAATGTGAAAGATGCTGGATGTACTCAGAAACAGTTGGTGAGGATAAAGAACACCCTACAATTTGCCATAGATGTAGTGAAAACATAAGATAAAATATAATATAAGGAAGGTATAGTATGGATGATAATAAAAAAAGAATTGATATAAAAACTATTATATATTTTATAGTAATAATAATTATTATATTAATAGGAAGATATATATATTGTAAGTATAATTTTTATGATTATTTAAAAGCAGTTCGTGAAGAAGGAAAAACTTCATTCACAAGAGATTCTAGTGTAGTATATTCAGATATGGATAGTTATAAAATTGAAAACAAAGATTATAATGATGCATTTTTCTATAAAGAAATATCTGTAGAACCATATACAGCATATAAGGTAACTTGCATGGTGAAAACGGAAAATGTTGAAAATCAAGCAGGAGAGATTACAGGAGGAGCACAAATATCAATTAATAATAGTATTGAATGTTCAAGAGCCTTAACAGGGACAAATGATTGGACAGAGCTTACATTTATGTTTAATTCGAATAATAGAACAAGTGTTGAATTAGGATTTAGACTTGGCGGATATGAAGATTATAGTAAAGGAACAGTATGGTTTTCGGACTTCAAAATAGAAGAAGGTAGTATGGACTATGATACAAATTGGAATATAGCTTGTTTTATAATAGATAATATAAATACAACTTTAACAGAGGGAGATAAGGCAGGAACAAGTGTAGATATAGAAGTGTCAAGTGATGATATTTCAACTATAAGAAAAGATTTAAGTAGATTAGAAAATTCAATCAAGGAAATTAGTGGAAATAGAATGAATATTACCTATGACCTTATCGAAATAAAAGACACTTTGACTACACTTTCCTATAACGAAACGAATAAGTATTATGCCGGCCAAAAAGATGTATATCCATTAATAGATGAATATATACAAAAAGAAGAATATGACTATATATTTGTGGTAGTCAGATTTGGAGACTTAAGTAAAAGTAACGAAACATTGGTAGAAGATTGGATAGGATTAGGCTCTATGGAATATGAACAAATTGGATATTCAAATATAAGATTACCTGATGATAGAGATAGTGAAATTTATGAATATTCAAGTAACAATAGATTTCCAGAGGAAGTATTCATTCATGAACTATTACACACATTAGAAAGAAACGAAATAGAAAATGGAAATGATATTGCCGAACTTCATGATTATGCTAATTACGGATATAAACAAGATAGTGTATATGGGTTAAAGGAATGGTATATAGATTATATGCAAAATACTATTGATGGTGGAGAGAACAAAGGACTTACTGAATTTGCTTACAAGTCAAAACCTATACATGAAAGTAACTTTAACTATCCTATAGAATTAGATGATTTGGATGATCCAGATAATATAATAGAAGAAATTAGTAGCATTATAAGGAGAGTAGTAAGATTATTTAACAAGGAGGCGTAATTTACAGTGCAAGTGTCAGATTTTAATTATGATTTACCAGAAGAACTAATTGCACAGGTGCCAATTAAGCAAAGAGACGAATCTAGGCTTATGGTATTAGATAGACAAAAACAAACAATAGAGCATAAAGTATTTAAAGATATAATAGATTATTTAGAGCCAGGTGATTGTCTAGTAAGGAATAATACCAAAGTTATACCAGCGCGAATTTATGGAAAAAAAGAAACTGGTGCTAATGTAGAATTTCTATTGCTAAACAATATAGAGGGTGATATATGGGAATGTATAGTAAGACCAGGAAACAAACTTCATGTAGGTGTAAAAGTAATATTTGGAGATGGAGTGCTTAAAGCGGAAATTTTAGACACTATGCCAGGTGGAACTAGAAAAGTAAAATTCTATTATGATGGTATTTTTAATGAAATACTTGATAAAATAGGACTTATGCCATTACCACCATATATACATGAAGAGTTAAACGATAGGGATAGATACCAAACAGTATATGCAAAATATGATGGCTCTGCAGCAGCTCCAACAGCAGGATTACACTTTACTCCAGAACTATTGGAGAAGATTGAGGCAAAAGGAGTAAAAATAGCAAATGTAACTTTGCATGTAGGAATTGGAACATTTAGACCTGTAAAAGAAGAAAAAGTGGAAGACCATGAAATGCATTCAGAACATTTTTATATAAAAGAAGAAGACGTAGAAAGAATAAATAGCACTAAAAAAGCAGGAAAAAGAGTAATTGCAGTAGGAACAACATCATGTAGAGTGCTAGAAACCATTGCAGACGAAAACGGATTAGTAAAAGCAACAGAGGGAGACACACAAATTTTTATTTATCCTGGATATAAGTTCAAATGCTTAGATGGGTTAATTACAAACTTCCACTTACCTCAATCTACTTTATTGATGCTAGTATCTGCATTATCAGGAAGAGAGTTTATAATTAAAGCATATAATGAAGCAGTAAAAGAAAAATATAGATTTTTTAGCTTTGGAGATGCAATGTTTATAAAATAGGAAATTTCAGCAAAAGGGGACGGGCTTGTTTTGCTGAAAAAGTATTACTTTAGACTACATAGTAAGTATATTTTTTTAATTTAGTCTTCGGCCCCCAACATCGTACAAACTGTACAAACTTCACTAACGTTTAGTTTAACAGTTTGTAGACTTGTTGGTCCCCACCTTAAGCACTACGACTAAATTAAAAAAATATACTTACTAAAAAGATAAATAAATTTCAGCAAAACAAGCCCGTCCCCTTTTGCTGAAAAGTTAACATAAAGGAGAGAAAGATGAAACCAGCAGTAACTTACGAACTATTACATGTAGATAAAAATTCAGGAGCAAGAAGAGGAATAGTACATACGCCACATGGAGATATACAAACTCCAGTGTTCATGCCAGTTGGTACTCAAGCAACAGTAAAATCGATGACACCAGAAGAACTAAAAGAAATAGGAGCACAAATAATTTTATCAAATACATATCATTTATATTTAAGACCAGGACAGAAGATTGTAAAAGAAGCTGGAGGACTACACAAGTTTATGAATTGGGATAGACCAATCCTTACTGATAGTGGTGGCTTTCAAGTGTTTAGCCTTGGACCATTAAGAACTATAACAGAAGAGGGTGTAGAATTTAAGTCTCATTTAGACGGAAGCAAGCATTTCTTCTCACCGGAGAGTGTTATGAAAACGGAAGAAGACCTAGGAGCAGATATAATAATGGCATTTGATGAGTGTGTGGAATATCCTGCAAGTTATGAATATACAAAGCAATCAATGGAAAGAACTACAAGATGGGCAAAACGTTGTAAAGAAGCACATACTACAGAGAATCAAGCACTTTTTGGAATTATTCAAGGAGGTTTTTACGAGGATTTAAGAACTCAAAGTGCTAAAGACATAGTAGACTTAGATTTACCAGGTTATGCTATAGGTGGAATTAGCGTGGGAGAACCAAAAGAAGAATTCCTAAAAATGCTATATTTTACAGCTCCATTAATGCCAGAAAACAAGCCTAGATATTTAATGGGAGTAGGTACACCAGACTACTTAATAGAAGCAGCTTTAGCTGGAATTGATATGTGTGATTGCGTATTACCAACAAGAATTGCAAGAAACGGTACTGCAATGACATGGAATGGAAAAGTAGTTGTAAGAAATGCAACCTATGAAAGAGATTGGGGACCATTAGACCCAGAATGTGATTGCTATACTTGCAGAAACTACACTAGAGCATATATAAGACACTTGGTAAAAACAAATGAAATTTTAGGTGTAAGATTATTATCAATTCATAACATTTATTTCTTGACTAAATTAATGGAAAAGGTTAGAATAGAAATAGAGCATGATAATTTACTTGGATTTAGGGAAGAATTTTATAAGAAGTATGGTTACACAGGGTGTGAAAAATAATTAATTACAAAATTTAATTCTTTTCCACACAAATATACCAAAGAAGGGAATGGTAAAAAGATGAATTTAATTGAAAATGAAGAAGCAATAAAGAAAAAGAAAAGAGCAAGAATTATTATGATAACTATAAGTGTTATGATTGTAATTTTGTTAGTAGTTAGTGTCTTTTTATTATATATGATAAATGAAGTACAAAGAAGCACTCTAAAACTAAATGTGGATAATAAATCTACAAGTTTTGCAGAAGATTTGTTTGTTTTTGAAGATGACAAGTTATATGTTGCAATTAAAGATTTCGGACAACTTATGGGGTATACACCATACAATGGAGATTATAAAAATAGCAAATATTCAGAAACAACAACAGAATGTTATATAAGTACACCAAATGAAATTGCTTCGTATTCATTAAATTCAAATACAATGTATAAAAAAATGTCCATAAATGATGATTATGAATATTTTGATTTAGAAGAACCTGTAAAATTAATAAATGATAAATTGTATGTTATAGCAGATGGAATAGAAATAGGAACAAATTGTATAATACAATATAATGCACCTAATAACCAAATATCTGTAATATCATTAGATTATCTAGTTTCGTATTATGCTAATAGATTTAAAAATGCAGTTGTAATTGATGAAGAAGCTAATTTTAATAATAAGAAAGCTCTACGATATGATTTGGTTGTATTCCAAAATACTGATGGACTTTATGGAGTATATAATGCAGATGGAACAGAAATAATAGGACCTAAATATACAAATATAATATTTAAGGAAGATAGCCAAGAATTTACAGTCACAACAGAAGAGAATAGGATGGGAATACTATCTGCTGATGGAACTACTAAAATAGAGCCAAATTACAATGAAATTAAACAAATAAGTAAAGAACTAAATTATTATTTGGTTTCAAACAACGAAAAGTACGGAGTAATAAATCATAATGGAAATATCGTAATACATTTAGAATTTGATAGAATAGGAATAGATGAAAGTAGATTTAACTCGAATGGATTAGATAGTGCATATATTTTATTTGATAAGTGCATACCCGTTTTTCAAAATAATAAATGGGGAATATATGATATAAACGGAAATGTAGTATTACCTATCGAATATGATGCAATGGGTTGTTTAGTAGGGACACAATCAGATATATCAGGAAATAATGTAATAGTAATTCCACAATATGAGGCAATAGTTGTGGGACAAGGAGAAAAATATGCTATATTTAGTTCAGAAGGAGAACAATATGTACCAATGATACTAGAGACGGTGTATTCACAAACAATAAATGGCGAAGAAAAATATTTTATGAGCTTTATAATGCCAGTGGAAGGCACACGAGTTACTTATGATGTTGATGAATATTTTGCTGAGCAAGTAATAGAGCCACCTACATCACTAGAAGAAAATGTGAACAGTTTAGGCAATAATAATTCTAACGAAGCAGTAGATGGTAATTCAGAAATAACAAATAACGATACTGATACAACAGACACAAATACTCAAGATACAAGTACAGAAGCAACAGGTACTAATGTTCAAGATACAAGTGCAGATACAACAGATACTAATGTTTAGATAAAATATAAATGCGTAACTTACTAATTTAAACACAGCGAGGTACCCCCTCTAAAAAATAGTATTTCAAATATGTCGGTCAAGCTGATTTTCGTAGAAATTCTATGAGAAATTTTGGTAGCGCCCTCAAAAGGGTTTGAGATTCCCTACCAAAATTTTCTAAGAATTTCTACACTCAAATCACTCTCCATTCCATATTTTCAAACTATTTTTTAGAGGGGGTACCTCGCTGTCTGAATTAATAAGAATAGAATACAATCTCTGTGCATATAAATGTATAAAAAAGTATAGGAGGAACTGTATGAACATTAGTAACATAGCTTCTGAGAAGAAGATAGAAGATATTTCAAAAGATAAAAGTAGCATAAAAATAATAAAAGGAACGGTTATTTCAATTATTCTTAGCCTAATACTTTTAACAATTTATGCTGCCTTACTTTCATATACTAGCATTTCAGAAAGTACTATGGTGCCAGTAATAATAACTATTACAGGAATAAGCATTTTAATAGGAAGTTCAATTAGTAGTATGCACATAAAAAAGCAAGGAATGCTAAATGGTGCTCTGGTAGGACTTATATACATGCTTACAATTTATATTTTATCTAGCATATTTTTATCTAGCTTTGAAATAAATATAAACTCTATAATAATGATAGCAGTAGGAATAGTAACTGGAATGATTGGTGGAATTATAGGAGTAAATATGAAGTAAAGCATTTTCTTGCTACGGTTTTTACAAAAATTTACTCAAAACAGTTGATATTTTTATTTTTTTAGGATAAAATCATATAGTATTTAGAATAGCAATGGAGGCATTATGATAACTTTTGAAGATGTTAAAAATAATATTGAGGTAAAAGCACTAGTTGAGGGAGCACAAAAACAATTAAATGCGTTAGGTTATACAGAACATTCAGTAAGACATGTTACAATGGTAGCAAACAGAGCGGCACTAGTTCTAGAAACTCTAGGTTATCCAGAAGATAGAATAGAGCTTGCAAAAATCGCAGGATATATGCACGATATAGGAAATTGTGTAAACAGAGTAGATCATGCTCACACAGGTGCAATCCTTGCGTATCAAATTTTAAAAGGTATGGGAATGGATGCAGAAAAAAGAACAGAAATTATGATGGCAATAGGAAATCATGATGAACAAACTGGAACAGCTGTTAGTGATATTTCAGCAGCACTAATATTAGCAGACAAGTCAGATGTGCATAGATCGAGAGTAGTTAACAAAAATATTTCAACTTTTGACAAGCATGACAAAGTGAACTATGCTGTTACAAATGCAGATTTTACAATAAGCAAAGAAGAAAGAAAAGCTAGCCTAAAACTAACAATAGATACAAGAATATCACCTGTTTTAGATTATTTTGAAATCTTTATGGATAGAACAATGATGAGTAAGCATGCTGCTAAGTATTTGGGAGTATGGTTTGAACTAATTATTAATGACACAAAATTATTATAAAATTAAAATATATACTTTTTAGGGATAACTTACTTTAAGAATATATGAAGAATTAACTAATTAAATTTTGAAAGGAAATGTTACAAAAATGGAAAGAAGATTAAAAATTACACTAATTACATTATTAATTATTTTATTAGCAATTATATCTTTTGCAGGTTTATTTGTGCAAAACACAAAATTTATGGACAACCTAATTCCAGAATATCAACTAGGAATGGATTTAGAAGGTTATAGAGCAATTACACTTTTAGTAAGTGACGAAGAGGAAACAATATATTATGATAAAGACGGAAATGTTGTATCATCTGCACAAGATGATGGAACTAGCGAAAAAATTCCTGTAAATAGTGAAGAAGATTTAACTAGAGAAAATTACATGAAAGCAAGAGATTTAATGAGACAAAGATTATCACACTTGGGAATATCTGAGTATTTAATAAGATTAGATGAAGAAAATGGAAGCGTTACTGTACAGATACCAGAAAATAGTATGACAGATATAGCATCACAATTTTTATATACTAGAGGAAACTTCGAGTTAACAGATGCAGATACAGGTGAAGTTTTATTAGACAGTTCAAATTTAAAGGAAGTGACTATGGGGTATAGCACATTATCTACAGGAACAGCAGTATATTTAAGTTTTGAATTTAATAATGATTCAGTAGAAAAATTAAGAGAGATTTCTACAACTTATGTAACTTCTACAGATGAAGATGGAGAAGAAATAGACAGAGAAGTAACTCTTAGTATAGATGGAAGTACATTACTTACAACGAACTTTGACGAAGAAATTACAAACGGAGTAATACCAATAAACTTAGGAACAAGTACAGATAGTGCAACTTTAAGCTCATACATGAGTCAAGCAAGAAATATAGCATTATTAGTAAATGATGGACCATTACCTCTTGAATACGCAGTTGATCAAAATAGATTTGTAAAATCAGATATTACACTAGAAAGTGCAATGGTACCAGCAATTATACTAGCAGTTATCTTGGTTATTGGACTTATAGTATTGATAATTAAATATAGAAAATTAGGTGTATTTGCAATAATATCATATATAGGCTATGTAGCAATATTACTATTAGCAGTAAGAATATTTAATTTAGTTGTTACACTAGAAGGAATTTGTGGAATAGTAATAGCAATGGTACTAAACTATATTTTATTGGTATACTTATTGCACACATTAAAACATACAGAAAAAGACCTAGCACAATACAAAATCGCATATAATAAAGCAACGCTATCAATGGCATTAGTTTTAATACCAACTCTAATAATAGGTATAGTATTATGCTTTGCTACATGGAATCCTGCATATAGCTTTGGAACAATAATATTCTGGGCCGTATTTATTATGGCAATATATAATATTAGCATAACAAGAGTATTATTCTTAAATAGTATAAAAAAATAGTAGCGAGAAAGGACGGATAATATAAAATGAAAAAAATAGTATACGCAATTTTAATATGTATCATAATTGCAGGAATTGTAGTTATTGCGACAGTTGGTTTAAAAGCAGATATAATATATAGCAAAAATGTTGAACTAGACGTATATGTAGGAGAAACATTTGAAAGAAAAGATATTGAAAATATAGTAAACGAAGTATTCCCAAATGAAAGAGTTATAATAAACGAAATTGAGATGTTTGGAGATATGTTCTCTGTAACATTAGCAGATACAAGAACAGAAGATGAATTAAACTCAAAAGTTGAAGAACTAGTTACAAAAGTAAATGAAAAATATGAAACAGAACTTGAAACTAGTGATATTGAAATAAGACATAATCCAAAGGCAAAATTATCTAGCATAATATTACCTTATGCAGTAACAATAGGAATTAGTATGTTACTTATTCTGGTATATGTAGGAATAAGATATAGAAAATTAGGAGTAGTTAGAACAATACTAACATATATAGTATCTATACTAGCTGTTGAGATGATATACTTAAGCATCTTAGCAATAGTAAGATATCCAATAAACAGAATTGTTATTCCAATAGGATTAGTGCTATTAGTTACAGTTGTAACTATATTAGGTTTTGTAAATGAAAAGAAATTAACTAAAATAACAGTAGTAGATGGAAAGAAAAAATAAGAACTAAATTAAGACACTTTTAATATTATATATTA
The DNA here is from genome assembly GCA_944391835.1 of uncultured Clostridia bacterium. Classification (GTDB taxonomy): domain Bacteria; phylum Bacillota; class Clostridia; order TANB77; family CAG-508; genus CALXVA01. The sequence continues at coordinate 30,415 of CALXVA010000007.1, forward strand.
AAGGTGTCTTTTTTTAATGCGTGGGCAAAAGAAACTACTGTCTTTTGTTCTAAAAGGAGGGGAAAATAATGTTTAGATTTTTTAAACAAATTTGGAATAGAAGTGCTACACAAAATAAAGATATTTCTTATAGAGAGTTACAATCGCTTATGAAAACTCAAAATATAGTATTAATGGATGTGCGAAGTGGACAAGAGTATGAAGAAGGGCATTTGGATGGAGCAATAAACATACCTGTATATAACATAGAAAAAGACATAGCTAAACATGTAAAAAACAAAGAAGATACAATAATTTTATATTGTTCAAGTGGAAGTAGGAGCAAACAAGCAAAAGAGATACTAGAAAAATTAGGTTATAGCGAAGTGTATAATTTAAAAGAAGGAATAGATAAAATTTGGATTAAGTAGTAGTTACAAGCACAATTAAAAAAAAATAGAATAAAATATGTATATCTAATAACAATTTAGTAGATAATATTTATTAAATAAAGAAAGGGGAACATCTAAATGAAATCATACTGTATAAAAACGGATAATGAAGAAATAATAGAATATCTACTAAATAAAATTTCAAAATTAGACTTTCCTAATATATATTATTGTAATAAGTCATTTAAAATATACGAAAATGTCATTTTACATTATAAAGATAATAATATAGAGCAGTTTAATAACTTAGTTGCAGAGCTAATTACAGAAACAATAAGAGAATTTTATCAAGATAAAATATTAAAAAGAATAATAAATGTTAATTATTTTTATTTTGATGAGCTAGAAAGAAAAATAATATTAGAAGACTGTGACGAGTTTATAAAACAAGAAGAAGAGGAAATAAAAGAAACTGTATTTACTGGTGTAAAAGAGTACGTGCATGAGCACAAAAATATTGTAATTGAGGGAGTTGCTAATTTTAGAATTAATGAATATATAAAAATTTTAGACAACATTGTGGATATGGCTGTAAACAAATATATAATCGAAAAAGAATATAGAGAATTTATAAACCTATTAAAGGTATATGTTGATTCTACAGAATCAAAAACAGATATATTACATTTAATATATACAAATGGTGAATCAATATTATTAGATAAAGACAAAAATATAATTCGAGTAGACCACAATTTAAATAACGCTAAATATTTATCAGATATAACATTCTCTTCCAATGATATAGCTTTAAATACTTTGTTAAGCCTATTACCAAAAAGAATAGAAATTCATCTTATAAATGGGGAGGACGAATTTATAAATACACTAAAACTGATATTTGAAAATAGAATAAAAATTTGCACTTCGTGTAATATTTGCAAAACATATAGGACACTGAATAATATAAAGATTACAAGATAACGATTTTTTTTCAAAATAATTTAATATAAACCTTAGGTAATATGTATATTTATCAATTTTTTTGCTCCTTGGCGAAAGCACCCTGCTAATGATAAAAAGAAAAAGTTATTATCTAGTAACCATTTATTACAAAAAATTTCAAGGAATATTTACTATTTTAGTAGTTTGTGATAATATATAAATGCAATTATGTGGCAAATTAGGGATAATAGATTATTTAGACCTGTCCCCAAAAGTGCCAAATGGCACTAAAGTGACAGGCACCAAAGTGCCAAGGAGGAAGAAAATGGAAGAAAAAAAATTAGTAACAATATTAGTACCAGCATACAACGAACAAGAAGTATTAAACATGCTATATTATAGACTAAAAAAATTGATGGATGAAAATACAAAATACAATTTCGAAATATTATTAGTAAATGATGGAAGTAAAGACAACTCTTTTAAAATTATGCAAGAACTAAGAGAAAAAGATAAGAGAGTAAACTATTTAAACCTATCTAGAAACTTTGGAAAAGAAACAGCTATGATAGCAGGTTTAGATTACTGTAATGGAGACGCAGTAGTTATAATAGATGCTGACCTTCAAGACCCACCAGAGCTTATTCCAGAGATGCTAAAATACTGGGAAGAGGGGTATGACGATGTATATGCCAAAAGACGTTCTAGAAAAGGCGAAAGTTTTCTTAAAAAGTTTACTTCGACTATGTATTATAAAGTACTACAATCTTTTACAAAAATACAAATACAAAAAGACACAGGAGATTTTAGACTATTAGATAGAAGATGTGTAGAAGCTTTAAAGTCTATTAGAGAATCACAAAGATACACAAAAGGGCTATTTAGCTGGATTGGATATAATAAAAAAGAAATGTTATATGATAGAGACCCACGTGCAGCAGGAAAAACAAAATGGAATTACAAAAATTTAATTAATTTATCAATAGATGGAATAACATCATTCACAACATCACCACTTAGGTGGTCTGCTATTACAGGAATAATAGTATCGCTAATAGGCTTTATTTACATGATATACATAATAATTAAAACTATTGTATCTGGAGTAGATGTACCAGGCTATGCATCAACAATGGTTGTAATATTATTTTTAGGAGGAATACAGCTTATTTTCTTAGGAGTAATAGGAGAATATGTAGGAAGAGCTTTTTACGAGACAAAAGGAAGACCATTATACTTTATAGAAAGATATAATGAAACAAAAGAAACAAATAAAAATTTAAATAAACCTAGAAATTTATTATAAAGTGTGTTATAATATTAAAGTCGCTTTTTAGAAAGAACTAATTCTAAATAAAAAAATGCAAGAATTAGTATTTTTACAATTATTTTTATTATAGAAAATAGAAAGGAAGATTTATATGCCAAGAAAAACAAAAATTATATGTACATTAGGACCAGCAGTAGATGAGCAAAAAATGATGGAGGGATTAATAAAAGCAGGAATGAACGTAGCTAGATTTAATTTCTCACACGGAGATTACGAAGAACAAGGAGCAAGAATAGAAACATTTAAAAATGCAAGAAAAGCAGTAGGACTACCTGTTGCGATGCTTCTTGACACAAAAGGACCAGAAATAAGAATCGGAAAATTTGCTACAGGAGAAGCAATTTTAAAAGAAGGAGATACATTTACACTTTTAAATGAAGATGTAGATGGAGATAATACAAAAGTATCAGTTACTTACAAAAATTTATATAACGAAGTAACACCAGGAACAAGAATTCTTATCAATGACGGACTAATAGAAGTTATTGTAGAAAAAATTGATGGAAAAGACGTTGTATGTAGAGTACAAAATGGTGGAAGATTAACAAATAAAAAGAGCATAAATATACCAAACTCAAAAATACAATTACCAAGCATGACAGACAAAGATAAATCAGATATCCTATTTGGTATAAAAAATGGATTCGATTATATAGCTGCATCATTTATAAGAAGAGCGGAAGATGTAGTTAATATTAAGAAAGTTCTAAAAGAGAACGGTGGAGAATATATTAAAGTTATTTCTAAAATAGAAAATAGAGAGGGAATAGACAACTTTGATGCAATTCTTGAAGTATCTGATGGTATAATGGTTGCTAGAGGAGACTTAGGTGTTGAAATTCCAATGGAAGAAGTTCCAATAAGACAAAAAGAATTTATAAAGAAATGTAATGAAGCAGGAAAAATAGTTGTAACAGCAACGCAAATGCTAGAATCTATGGTAAACAATCCACGTCCAACAAGAGCAGAAGTAAGCGATGTCGCAAATGCAATATATGACCAAACAAGTGCAATAATGTTATCTGCAGAATCAGCAGCTGGAAAATATCCTATAGAATGTGTACAAACAATGGACAAAATAGCAAAATCAATAGAAAGCTCTATAAAATATTGGAAAAGATTTAAGAATAGAGAATTCCCAATATTAGAAAAAGATTACGAATTTAACTTAAATTATTCAACATGTATGACCGCTATGAACTTAGATACAAAAGCTATATTTGCATATACAAATACAGGTAGAACAGCAATGAACCTAGCAGGATTCATGCCAAAATGCCCAATTTATGCGATAACACCAAATGAAGAAGTTAGCAAACAATTAGCTTTAGTATGCAATGTAAATCCAATACTTGTGGAAAATAAAAATAGCATAGACGAAATGATAGAAGACGGTGTAGAAAAAGCTAAAGAATTAGGAATACTAGAAAAAGGTGAACTTATAGCTATAGCAGGTGGAGCATCTATCTTAGCTGGGCAACGTTCAGATATGAACAAGACAATAGGTGGAATTTTAAAAGTAGAATAGAATATATAAATGTAAAACTCTCATATTTTAGTAATATGAGAGTTTTTCTATAGGTTTCAAGTTGGAATTCTTGCTTTAATTTACCTTAATTTTCTAATTACAGCCACAATCACAATTATTATTGTTATTATTTGAGTTATTGTAGTTCATGTTATTGCAATTCATATTATTCATATAAAATTTCTTTTCTGCTAACTTATCTTGCACTCCACGAAGTGCTTCTCCAAATCTTTGGAAGTGGACAATTTCTCTTTGACGCAAGAACTTAAGTGGGTCTAATACGTCTGGGTCATCTCTACATAAATCAATCAACTTCTCATAAGTTGCTCTTGCTTTTTGCTCAGCTGCTAAGTCCTCTTGTAAATTTGCTATTGGGTCTCCTTTACAGGCCAAGCAGTTTGCATCGAAAGGTACTCCCGCAGCCGACTGTGGATACACATCTACCCCATGTGGTGTGTGTTTGTTATCTATCCTAAAGGAAAATATATATGTAACTACTTATTTTGTACAAGTATTTTTATGCCTACATTTTTTGTAGGCATTGTTTATTACCTTACAATTTTATTCTGCTTAAAATTGATTGTGAGGGCAAATATAATTGAATATTTAATAGAGAAGACATTTGTAATCTAAAAATTACAGATGTCTTTTTTCTATGCAAGAGATATGCAGAACCTCTATAAAAGTTCTTGGTTTGGCAAGCCGATGCTATAAAGTTTGCTCGTATTCGTATAAACAGTCTATTTATACAAAATGCGTGAGTGAGATTTTAGAACACAGACTCACAATAAAAAAAGAGTATTCGGTGGCAAAACTTGAAATGAATTTATAATTGCAAAAAGTTTGGGCAAGTATGAACAAGATACTTTAATAGTATCAGCAATTATAGTAGCAAAGCTACTTACTAGACTACCTATGAAACGAGGCGAACGACCGACGGTTTCAACATATATAGGTGTAATAATTCTATTTTTAACAAATGGGATTATTACACCTAATTCTACTTCGCTCTCTCCCTCTGGTTTCTACTTGGTAGTTGCTAAAGTGAATACAAAAAAGCATAAGTGCTTTTTTGTTGTGAGTAAAAAATTTATTTTTTACTCGC
>CALXVA010000008.1 GCA_944391835.1 uncultured Clostridia bacterium
TTAATCATATTATCTCTATTTAAAGGAGCTTCATCTGCAAACTCAACTTTAATTTTAAACAACTTTCTAAAATCTGGATCCATTGCAAGCAATGTTTGATAAATATTCTCATCACCAATTAAAATAACCTTTAAATCTAATGGAATAGGTTCTGGCTTTAACGAAATCATAACCATAGAAGAACGTGGGTCAGCAGCATTTTCTATTCCTAAAGTTTTGCTTCTTAAAACTTTTTTTAAGGCATCATAACATAGACTATTTGTTAGTAAATCATTTGCTTGAAATACTAAATATCCACCATTTGCAATATGAAGAAGACCAGGCTTAAGCATTGTGAAATCAGTTTTTAGTGTACCATAATAGTTTTCGTACTCAAGTTTACCAAAAATGTTATGGTAAGAATAGTTTGTATCTGCAACCAAAGGTGCACCCTCTAAGTTACTATTATCAATAAATAAATTAACTCTATAATTTAACCAAGGCTTGTACACTTCTGGGTGAGCTGCTTGTGGACCTTGTAGTTTTCCTTCTATAGCTTTTTCATCAGCAGTAAATAGATTTATGTTCTTTAATATATCTTTTTTAATAGACTCTAGAAAATTATTTATCTTTTTATTTCTTTTATACTTGCTTTTTATTAAATTTATATGTCCGTTTATTGTAAGCAGAGCAACATTAGATTGCCACTCTTCAATACGCTTATCAGACTCTCTCTCAATAGACTTAATTTCACTAATTGCAGTCATAATATGTTGTTGAACAATAGTAGACTTTTCTTCAAAATCTTTCTTTACTGCATCATCTAACTTGTTAAACTCATCTTCTGCAATAGTTTTACCATTTAAAATAGGCATCATATAAATACCATTTTGAGAAGACTTAACAGTAAAACCATATTCAGCAGAAGTTTGATTCAACTTTTCAAGTAGAAGAGTACGCTTAGTTTCATATTCTTGCTTAATTAAATTTTTCTCTTTCTCAAAATCCTCATTATTAAAAGTATTTTTTATATCAGTCTTAATTTCATTTATAAAAGAATCCATTGTAGACTTAAATTCTTTACCCTGCCCAGCAGGAAGTGAAATAGCAACTGGTTCATTTGGATTATCGAAATTATATACATAGCACCAATCGTTTGGAACCTTTTTCTTTTTAGAAATAACACTTAAATAATTTTTCACATAAGAAGTTTTTCCAACTCCATAAGGACCTTCTACATATACATTATAACCATTTATATCTACATTTAAGCCAAACTCTAAAGCTTTTATACCACGCTCTTGGCCGATACCAGTGCTAGTTGGCTCTAATTCATCAGTTGTATTAAAATTCAATAATTTAGGATCACAAGTAACCTTTAATTCTTTGTATCCAAGTTCATTTTTTCTTTTCATTAGTAAATCCTCCTTAAAAATTTTGGCACTTTTGTGACTGTCACCGAAGTGCCATTTGGCACTTTTTGGGACAGGTTAAAGTGACATTATAATTGCATCGTCTGTATTATTATAATACTTTTTTCTTAAACCTATTCGCTTAAAACCAAATTTTTCATATAATTTTATTGCTTGAAAGTTTTTGTCGTTTACTTCTAACGTAATACTTGTTAAGTTTTGTTTTTTTGCTTCGTCTATAAGTGCTTGCATAAGTTTTGAGCCTATTCCTAAATGCCTTTTATCTACTTTTGTGACTATATTCATAATGTTAGTTTCATCGCAGATTTTAAGAAATCCTGCAAATCCAACTATTTCATCATCGATTTTGGCAATAATGTAAGTAGAATTAGGATTAGAAAAGTCATTCCTTAAAGTGTTGATGTTCCAAAATTTATCAAACTCTGTTTCAAAATTAGGTGTTATTGCATCAATATCGGAAGCATGCATTGGCATAATTTTAATTTTTTCTTCTAATGCTCTTTCTGCCTGAGATTTTTTTAAGTAGATAGGAGAGATAGAAGAAGAATAACCAAAATTACCTTGATTGTATTTGCACAAGGCAGATTTTGCCACACTATTACTATTTTGAAGATTATAGTTGTCTTCAGCAAATTGAACCAATATGGAAGTAGTTGATGTGGCAGATGCTATATTTGAATCTGGAACAACATTAAAATCAAAAGCAGTTTTTAGTTTTTCTTGATGTACGATTGTTCCATCTCCAACCAAAATTATGTTATGAAATTTTTGTCTTAATATGTTATTAGCTGTTTCTTCATTTTCAATGTCTAATACTTCTATGTTTGAGATTTTATTATTTATTGCTTTTGAGCCAACTATAGTAGCCTTTATCTTTGAAATAGCTATATCAATATTTTCTGCAAACATTTCTATTTGATTACAAAATGTATTTCCAGTATCATTTTTATTTAAACTGTATAATCCACAATATACATTGTTGTTTTTGGCATCAATTAAAGAACAAATTAAAGTACTCTCCAAGTTGCCTAAGTTATTTGTATTGGTTGTCGCTTTTATAGTTCTAGATATTTCAGATTTTATATCAGTTTCTATAACGTTATATGCTAAACTTTCTAATGAACTAACACCAACTATAGGAATGTGTTTAACATCTGAAAATGCTTTAATTGTGGCAATGCCAATTCTAACACCAGTAAACGAGCCAGGACCAGTACAAACTGCTAAAAGAGATATATCATCTAAAGTAAGATTTGTACTTTTAAAAGCAGTATCGACCATAGGCATTAGCTTTACGGAATGAGTTTTTTCATCGTCATTGCTTAAATGTATTAAAATATTTTCGTTATCTGAAATTGTGACACCGCATATTTTTGATGAAGTGTCTATACTTAAAATTTTCATTTTATTGTCCTTTCTTAATATAGTATTTGGCTTTGATAATACTCTAAAAATTTACTATTTCTCAATTTTTTCAATAGTCAATTTTCTATAACTTACATCGTCATCACTTTTACTAAAAGAAATTTTGGTATATGGTTTAGGCAAAATATCTTCTATTAATTCGCCCCATTCAATAAGGCAAATTCCTTTAGAAAAATATTCTTCCCCACCAATAGCAAAAAATTCATCAGAATCTTCTAATCTATATACATCAAAATGATAGATGTTAACTGTATCTGAATTATATTCATTTACTATAGTAAATGTGGGACTAGATATTTCATCTTGCAAATTAAAATTTTCTAGAATGCCTTGAACAAATTTTGTTTTACCAGAACCAAGCTCACCAGAAAGTACAATAATGTCTCCAGCTTTTAGGTTTTGGGCATAATTTTTAGCAAAATCTATTGTATCTTGTTCACTTTTTGAAATATATGTACTCATATTTTTCCCTTTCCTTTAATATCTACAATATTGTATATTAAACTACATTTTTTGTAAAGAAAATACACGAAAAAAACAAAAAAAATTACCCTGAAAAATACTAAAGAATAGGTTGACTCAAAAAAATAATAATGATATACTGTATACGAGAAAATTGTCGATAAAACTAATGAGGAGGAAACAAAAATATGAACTTTAAATTAATAAAATGTATTAACATATTATTAATTATTATATTATTAGCAGGAATATTCATAGCAACGTTTCTAACGAACAAAGCGGAAGCAAAAGAACAAAATACAGAAGTATACAAAAAAGGAAGTGACATATTAGACGATTATCCGGGCTATTCTGATTTATTAGATGATTTGTTAGAAGAACATCCAAACTGGACTTTCACAATTCTATTTACCGGGCTTGATTGGAATACAGTTATCAGAAATGAGACTACAGTAGAACACGGCAGAAATTTAGTACAGGGAAAAACAGGAGCTTGGATATGCTCTGTCTGTGGTGATAAAGCCTATGACAATGGAAGTTGGAGATGTGCTTCAACTGCAACAGTAGAGTACTATATGGATCCAAGAAATTCTTTATATGATGAAACATATTTATTTCAATTTGAAAATTTAAAATGGTCTGACAATACATATACAATATCTGGTATAGAGAAAATACTAGATGGATGTGATTATTTATTAGAAGACAAAATTACATATACAAATACAAAAAATAAAAAAGTAACAATAGATAAAACTTATGCAGAAGTTATAATGGAGGCAGCAGAAGAAGCAGGAATAAGCCCTTATCATTTAGCATCAAGAATAAGGCAAGAGCAAGGAACGGGAGATAGTGCTTCTGCAACTGCAACAGGTACTTATTCTGGATATACAGGCTACTATAACTTTTTAAATGTAAATGCATCTGGAAATGGTTCTTCAACAATTATAAAAAATGCATTAGAATATGCAAAGAAAAAAGGATGGGACACACCTGTAAAAGCAATAGAGGGTGGAGCAGAATTTCTAGTAAAATCTTATATTCAATATGGGCAAAATACATTATATTTGCAAAAATTTGATGTAGATGACAGTGACGGAGATTTATACTGGCATCAATATCAACAAAATGTAGCTGCAGCAAAAACAGAATGTGTGGATATAATGCAGTCATATAAGGAAATAGATGAAAATTTAAATTTGCCATTCAACTTTGTTATACCAGTATTTGAAAATATGCCAGAAACAAAGTGTGCAATGCCAGGAACCGAATCTATAGTAACACAGAACATAGAAATAACAGATTCATCTGTGGTTGTGTATAAATCAAAAGATAAATCTTCAACAAAACTTGCTACTTTGAAAAAAGGAGAAAAGGTTTTAAGAATAGAAATTGACAATAATAAAACAAATGGATATAAATGGAGCAAGGTTGTATTAAGTAACGGAAAGAAAGGTTATGTTATAACGGAAGGATTTAAAGTTATAGCAGACGTTACAAATTGCAACATAGAGGCAGTTGCAATAGAACCAGGTAATGTTAGAAATGGACCTGGAACGTCAGGTACAAATGTACTATTAACATTAACAGAAGGACAGAGAGTAACAATAATAGAAAAAGGAAAGTATAACAATATAGATGGATATGACTGGTCAAGAATAGTACTTGCAGATGGAACTCAAGGTTATGTAGTTGCCAGATATTTGGAAGAAGTAGATGATTCTGGTTCTACCGATTCAGGAGCAGAAATTGTTGAAGTTGTATGTGATGGTGGATTAACACTAAGAAAAGAACCAGGAACAAGCTCAAGTATTTTAGGATATATAGACAAAGGAGAATATTTGACTAGAATAGAAAAAAATTCTGCAAATAAAAATGGATATATATGGGATAAGGTTGTAACAGACTCTGGTACTACAGGATATGTTGCAAGAGGCGACGATGATGAAGATTATATACAGGTGGTAAATAGTAGTTCAGGAAATGCTTCAAATGAACGGAACAGCAATTGAAATTAAAAAATCGAATTTAATATGTGAGCCTGGTACAGGAGTTAGTAATGTTTTAGAGCAACTATCAGACGTTGTTGTTAGAGATTCTAATGGAAAAAAAGTGACTACGGGTAGTATTGGAACAGGATACACAATAGAATATGAAGGAAAAAAATATACTGTAGTAAAAATGGGTGATGTAAATGGAGATGGAAAGGTAAATACTACAGATGCATTAAATGCTTTAAGATATGATGTTGATATAGTATCACTAAATAAATATGAAGTTACAGCTTTAGATTTAAATAGAGACGGAAAAAGTGATACACTTGATGCTCGTATACTATTAAAATATGATGTTGGATTAGAAAATATAGAAATTTAACATAGGAGGAAAAAATGTTTAAAGTAAAGAAAGTAATTATATTTGCAATAATATTTTTAGCAATATTGATTATACCAAATATTGCTGAAGCAAGAGTAGTAACTAATGATCCTACAGTTTCATCTGGTGAAAAGGTAAATATTACGGTAACAACTACAAATCCTGTTTCATCTTTTAAAATAGAAATATTAGATAAAGGAGGATTAATATTTGATTCTGTTAGTGGAAATGAAATTTTTTTAAGTGAAAATAATCCTTATACTGGCACTGTAAATGGTATTAGTACAAATAAAACGAGTACGACACTAGCAACATATACTTTTACAGCACCAGAAGTAAATAGTACTAAGGAATTTGTAGTTAAATTTTCTGTTACGGGTATGGATAATGAAAGTGATACTACTAACACTTCAACTGTAACAGTAAAACCTAAAGAAACATCATCTGGTGGAGATTCAGAAGGAAATAATAATAGTGGAGGAAACTCTAGTAAACCATCAGATACTGAAGAAGAAGCACCTAGTATTAGCTTTTCATCAAGAAATGAAACTGTATATGCTACAAGTAGTGTAAATGTTAGATCAAGTTGTAGTACTAGCAGTAATAAGAATATAATAGGTTCATTAGATATAGGTGATAGTGTAACTAGAACTGGTATAGGCTCTGGATGGAGTAGAATTACATATAATGGCCAAACAGCTTATGTAAGTAGTGATTACCTTGACACAAAGAATCCAATTGATACAGAAAAAGAGCAAGAGCCGGAGGAAGAGGAAGAAAAAGAAAATGAAGAAGAAAAATCTAATGTAAAAACACTAAAATCTTTAACCGTTGAACGATTTACATTAGAGCCAGAATTTGATCCAAATATAACAGAATACAGTTTAACAGTAGGTGCTGATGTAGAAAAATTAGATATTGGAGTTATAGCAGAAGATCCAAAATCAACTGTAGAAATTGTCGGAAATAATGAGCTTCTAATTGGAGAAAACACAGTAAATGTAAAAGTAACAGCAGAAGATGGTACAGTAAGAACATATACAATAAATGTAACAAAAGTAGCTGATGTTGGAGTAAAATTATCAGAGTTAAGTATAGAAAGTTATACGTTATCTCCTGAATTTAGTAGTGATGTATTTGAATACACATTAAATATAACAGATACAAGCATAACAAATCTTGCTATAAATGCAAAATCAGATGAAGAAAATGTTGATATTGAAATTGTTGGAAATAATGAGTTAAAACTAGGAAAAAATATTATAACAATACTTGTTACATCAAAAAACGATAATTTAACGACAACATATCAAATTGTTGTTAATATAGAAGAAACACAACCCGAAAACAATCAAATTATAGCTGGAATTGATAATAATGATTTGTTTATGTATATAGGAATTGGAGTAGTAGTTCTAGTAATACTTATAATTATTATAGTTGTTATTGTTAGAAAACGTAGAAATGCAAAAGAAACTGATGATTACGATGATGAGGAAGATTTTGCACCATTAAATACATATAGTTTAGAAAATATTTCTAATGATGAGAAATCTGAAAAGTTAGAAAATACAGATTTAAATAGTAACAAAGATACAACTATAACGGATAATGCAGAACAAGATAATGAAAATAAAAGAAAAGAGAAATTAGATGAATTTAGTAGTTATGCTTCTTCAAGTGATTCTGATGCAAATACAACAACGCGTAAAAGAGGAAAACATTTTTAATTATATTTACAAAAACAAATGTAATATGATATAATTCAAAGGCAAAAAGTAGTGTAAAAAATACTTTTTGTCTTTGAAATTTAATATATGCCAATATAGCTCAGTTGGTAGAGCAACGGATTCGTAACCCGTAGGTCAGCAGTTCGATTCTGCTTATTGGCTCCAAAAAATACTCCATTGAAATTCAAATATTATTTAAAAATTAATATTTTAGAGCTTTATGAGAGTAAAATATTTAAACTTATTGCTATAAATTATTATACATAATTTTAATAAATATTCATATAATATTAATGTCAAATTCTATTTGACAAGTTAAATATTATATGTTAAAATATATTTAACTTAACCCTCTACTACTTTTGTAGTAAGACGGGAGCCTAAATGATTTTGGAGAGTTCTAGCAACTCTCCTTTTTAAGTACTATAACTATTTTGTAAAAAATTTAATAATTTGTTTATCAATTAAATCAAGTGATTCACTAGATATTTTTACGTTTCTTCGTACAGTATCCTTGAAAATTCTTTGTTTGCTAACTGTAGTTATTTGATTAATTAATGCTATACTATCTTTTTTCATTTTACCAATTTCTTTTTCCATTTTTTCAATATATTTTTGCTCTTTTTCTATGATATTTTGAATATTGATAGGAATATCTTCTATCTTTTCTAATTCACTTAATATTTGTTGCAATTTCTGTTTTTCCTTTTCTATTTTGTCTTGAAAAACAATATAAAGTTCCTTTCCAAGATTTACAGAAGAAGAATCATATTTTTTATTATCTTTTCTAGATGTTAATGGAATAACATTTAATGCTCCATTTCTGGTATTATCATATTTATTTAGTACAATACAATAATGTAATCCTCCTAATTCATTTCCAATATTAAAACCCAAGTTTACTTTTATTACATCGCCACGAGAGTACATACCAGATTTTGCAATATTGAAAGTTCTTTCTTCATCGTGATATTCGGAAAAGTCATGTATCCAATATGCTAATAAATCACTTTTTTTGTATTCATTTAATTCTATATGTTTCAAAAAAGATAAGTCTAATCTGTTTAAAGAATTATCCTTATGTAGAATAGCATTGTTTTTTAGTTTGATTTCATTTTCATCCATAGTATCACTCCTAGTAATTCAATATAGAAGTATTGTATCAAACATCTGTTTAAAATACAATAGATATTGAAAAATAATTTTATTATGTTATAATTTATGCAACGGTTGATGAATCGAATTATTTTTTTGAGCCAAATATGGGAGGAACACTTTGAGAAAAAGGTGATTTTTTCGCAAATAACCTCCCTAAAGGCTCCAAAAGTACTCCCACGAAATTCTAAAATTACTTAAAGTAAATAATTTTAGAACTTTGTGGGAGTATAATTTCTAAAACTAATTTTCAAAACTCAAAATCCAAATACACATAATTATCCATATCATAAGCTAAATTAGTATCAATCATTTTCTTAGCAATCTTACAACTTTTAGACATTCTTTGCCCATTAAATAAAGGGTCAATATACCTTACTTTTGCTCCGTGATGCACAAAATAAACATTTTTTGGTTCTTCTTTAGATGTCTTAACCTTTTTTGCATTTCTCCAGATGTCAAATATATCTTTGTATTTAGAATTTTCTATAATGTTAATAATATCGCTTTCCTTTAATTCATATAAATCTTTTTTAGATATTTTATGCTCATCACTTAATTTCTTCAAAATATCTGCAATAAGTTGCATAGAGTACCTAGTTCTATCTTCACGATATATAACTGATAACCTACTTGTAATTTTTACAAAATTTCTTGCAATTTTTTTAGTTTTAAAGCCTAATTCAATTTCATCTTCTTCATTTTTTTGCACTTCTATATCATTATATATTTCTGAAATAACACTACTATCAACTAATCTATAAGTAAATAAAGCATTTGATAACGAATATTCTAATCTGTCGGCAGATAGTTTAGGGGTATCATTGTCTGCTATTGGATAAATATGATAGTCATTTACCTCATTTAAACTAATATTGTCTCTTTTTAGTAAAGTCATTATTTCTTTAGAATTTTTTATAAAATCTGTAGTTAAATCTTCTGTAGATTCTTGAGTCATATAATCTCCATTTAGGAAATCTACACAATGCTTAAATGCAGGTGTTGCAATGTCGTGGAATAGTCCTGCCAAAGTTTGCTTTTTATCATGAGTGAAATGCCATACAATTAAAGCTACTGCAATTGAATGGTCTAAGCTAGAAAAGAAAAAATTGCTTTCAAATAAATCCGAATAGATGGTACCACAGGTAACACTAATATATTGTTGTGCTAATAATTCGTTTGTGTCTATATAGTCATTTAGCCATTCTGGAAAATCAGGTTCTAATATTTTAAAATAATCTTTTACTTCTTTATCTACTTTATTATAATACTTCATTTTATAAATCTCCTATATATTTAAAATTCTATCTTGTGTAATTTTAACATATTATTTTGTAAAGCACAACGTTGAAAAAAATAAAATGAGTATATCTATGAAAAAAATAAAATGAGTATACCAAATTAAAGTAGATGGTTTGAATAGCAATTCATCTGCTCTCCTTGACATAATCCACTAAAAATAATATAATATAGCTTGTAAAATATTAGGAAATATTTGGTATTAATAGTTTTATTTAACGTATATAAATCAAATATTTTAGTAAAATAAGGTGTAAAAAGAGAGGAAATAATATAATGGGCTTTTTTGATAAATTAAAACAAGGGTTAAGCAAAACTAAAACTTCATTTGAAGAGAAAATAAATAATGTTTTTAGTAATTTTAGAAAAGTAGATGAAGAGTTACTAGAAGAATTAGAAGAGGCACTTATTATGTCCGATGTTGGAGTAGAAACTTCAACAAAAATAATAGGAAATTTAAGAGATAGAATTAAAAAAGAAAAAATAGAAGACGAAGAAGCTGTAAAGCAAGCACTAAGAGAAGAAATTAAGAAAATATTTGATGAACTAGATAATAGCTTGCATTTAGATACAGTTCCATCTGTAATTTTAGTTGTAGGTGTAAATGGAGTAGGAAAGACCACTTCAATAGGTAAAATGGCAAATAGACTAAGAAAAGACGGAAAGAAAGTAGTAATAGCAGCAGCAGATACATTTAGAGCAGCAGCAGTAGAGCAACTAGAAATTTGGGCAAATAGAGCAGGAAGCGACATTGTAAAAAGAGAAGAAGGAGTTGACCCAGCATCTGTAGTGTTCGATGCAATTAAGGTTACAAAAGAGAAAAATGCAGATGTACTTATTTGCGATACCGCAGGAAGATTGCATAATAAGAAGTATTTAATGGACGAACTTATAAAAATAAAAAGAGTTATAGATAAAGAACTTCCAAATGCTTCAAAAGAAATTTTAATGGTACTAGATGCAACCACAGGACAAAATGCTATAAGCCAAGTAAAAGCTTTTAAAGAAACTGTAGATATAACAGGTTTAGTGCTTACAAAACTTGACGGAACTGCCAAAGGTGGAGTAGTAATTGGAATAGCAAATGAAAATAAGATGCCAGTTAAATTTATAGGAATTGGCGAGCAAATAGATGATATGGAAATATTTAATAGTGAGGATTTTGTAAAAGCTCTTATTTAGAATAATTAAATAGTAAAAAATATAGTAGAATGAAAAGTAAAGATTTTTAGAAACCTTACGAAAGGAGAAATGTATGGATAATATAGAACAGAAAAGTTCAAATAATTCAGCAAAAGATAAAACTAACCCAAAAAAAGCAGTAGTAGAACAATCTAAGCCAGATGTTGAAGAAAATAAAAGTAAAGCAAGAATGTATATAGTAATACTATTTATTTTATTTGTTGCTATTGTAGGATATATTATTTATAGAGGAGAATACTTAGAAATTTTAGAAATAGGAGAAAATTACTTAAGTATATTCTGGCAAAATGTAAATTACACAGCAATAGCTTTTATAATAAACTTTATATTTTTATTTTGTGTTATTTATATAAATAACACTCGAATAAAAAATGCTTTAAAACCATTTTTTGATACAGAAAAAAAGCAAATGCCAAAACTTCCAAACAAGTCAATATCACTTATTTTATCAGTAATTGTAAGTGCAATTACAACAGAGGTAATATTAAATCAATATATGTTGTTTACGAATAGTACGTTATTTGGAAGAAATGATCCGGTTTTCGGCTTAGATATTGGATTTTTTATGTTCCAAAAGCCTTTTATAGATATTTTATTTATGTATGCAATTTTCTTAATTATTGGGCTTACAATCTACACAATTATTTATTATATAGTAGTGTTTAATATTTGTTTTGATGGAATAGATAGAGAAACACTAAAAAGCAGTAAGTTATTAAAACAATTATTCACTAATATAAAAATACTAGCTATACTAGTTGCAGGTTTTGTGTTAGTAAAAACTTTGGATATAGGTTTTGACAGATTTTTGAACTTACAAGAAGACACAACTTATTCTATTTATGGTGCAGGAATTACAGATGCAACAATAAAATTATGGGGTTATAGAATCTTACCAATTCTTATAATTTTATCAGTATTTATGGCTATAAGGGCCTTTAATAAAGGAAGCACTAAAAAAGTAGTTATGTGGATAATGGTTGTACCAGCATATTTAATTATATTACTAATTGTGATGGCGCTATTCCAAGTTATATTTGTAACTCCTAATGAACTAGATAGAGAAGAGCAAAATATAAGGTACAATATAGAATATACAAAAGAAGCTTATGGTATAAATTCGGATGTATTTACAATAGAAAATGGTGGAGAAACAATTACAGAAAGTACATTAACAGAATTATCTAATACAATTAATAACATAGTAATTGTAGACGAAGATACTTTATTAAAAGATTTAAATACAGTTCAAACAGAAAAGGGCTATTATACTTACGGTACATCTGCGATAGCAAGTTATAGAATAGATGGAGAGCAAAAACTTGTATATGTATCACCACGAGAAATTTCTAATGCAAATGGAACATATAATAACCAAACTTACGAATACACACATGGCTATGGTGTAGTTATAACAGATGCAACAGAAACCGATGCAAATGGAAATTTAATAAAATTGCAAAAAAATTATGAATCCTCAGAAAAAGACATTGTAACAATAACAGAGCCAAGAATTTATTTTGGACTAGAAACAAATAATAATATTGTTACAAATAGCAAAAATAGAAATGAATTTGACTATCCAATTTCTACAACAGAAAATGCTGAAAACGTATATGATGGAGATGCAGGTTTAAGCTTAAACTTTATTGATAGATTTATACTTGGTATAAAAGAGGGAGATTTAAATTTAGCATTCTCGGCAAATGTAAATAGTGATAGCAAAATTTTAACAAATAGAAACATAATAGAGAGAGCAAAGACCTTAATGCCATACTTACTATATGACGAAGAACCATATATGGTAGTAAATGACGAAGGTGAGCTTATATGGGTATTAGATGCATACACTACATCAAGCAATTATCCATATTCACAAAAAACAACAGTACAAATAGATACACTAAATAAGCTAGAGTTAAACTATATTAGAAATTCTGTAAAGGTATTAATTAATGCATATACTGGTGAAATTAAATTTTATATAACAGATGAAACTGACCCAATAGCTATGGCCTATGATAAAATTTATCAAGATTTATTTACAGACGAAGAAATTCCAAGTGATATAAGCAGTCAATTTATATATCCAGAATTTTTATATAGCATACAAGCAGACATAATACAAAGATACCACGATATCCAACCAGATGTGCTATACAGAGGCGACGATGTATGGGATATAGCAACACATAATACAGGCAGAATTTCTACCAAAACAGGAGTGGATATAGAACCATATTATACGATGGTAGATACTATAGATTCTGAAGAAAGTAAGTTGGGATTGGTGTTACCATTTACACCTAGTGAGAAGCAAAACATAATATCATATGCAGTAGGAACATATGAGGGAGGAGAAGCAAAACTTACAATATACAGATTTGCATCTGATAGTAATATTTTAGGACCAATGCAACTAGATACACAAATTGAGCAAGACGAAGAAATATCAAGCGAACTAGAAGCTTTAAATGTAACAGGTACAAGAATTTCAAAAAATATGATTATAGTACCACTTAATAATACTCTATTATATGTAGAACCAGTTTACCAAGAGTATATAAATGAAGATGATTCTACACCAACACTTAAAAAAGTAATTGTAGCATCTGGAAATAAACTAGCAATTGGTAACAACTTGAATGAAGCACTAAGAAATCTTGTATCGCAATATGCTGTAGATATAGAGGTAGAAAACACAGATAGTATAGATGACTTAGTTCAAGCTATAATTAAAGCAAATGGAAATTTAAAAGAATCTACTTCAAATTCGGATTTCGAGATGATAGGAAAAGATATACAACGACTACAAGACTTAATAGATAGCTTAGAAAATTTAGTTGCAGAGCAAGAAAAAGAAAATGAGGATAATAATACTTTAACCAACGAGATTTATGCTAATGAGCTAGTGGACAATGTGGTTGCTGAATAATGTGGACAAAAGGGACACTCCATTTTGTCCACGGCTACTTGAAAAGAGGAGGAAAAAACAATGAAAATAACCAATGTAGAAGCTTTAAAAAGAATTGCAGTAGAAGTAAGAAAAGATATCATAGAAGCAGTGTATAGTGCAAAATCTGGTCATCCAGGTGGCTCACTATCAATTGCAGATATTTTAACAGTTCTATATTTTAACCAAATGAACATAGATGAGCAAAAACCTAATGATCCCAACAGAGATAGACTAGTTCTATCAAAGGGGCACGCTTGCATTGCATTATATAGTGTGCTTGCAGAAAAAGGATATTTTGCTAAAGAAGGATTACAATCTTTTAGACACTTAGGAAGCCCATTGCAAGGACATCCAGATATGAATAAAGTTCCAGGAGTTGATATGACAACAGGCTCATTAGGACAAGGATTATCTGTAAGTGTAGGTATGGCTATTGCTTCAAAAATGAATAAAGCCGGATGCAAAATTTATTGCATACTAGGAGATGGAGAAATAGAAGAGGGGCAAGTTTGGGAAGCTGCTATGTCAGCTAGCAAAAATAACCTTGATAATTTGTGTGTTATATTGGACAACAATAATCTACAAATAGATGGTGAGATAGACAAAGTAGGTGGTATGAACAACATAACTGAAAAATTTTTAAGTTTCGGATTTAATGTAATCAATATAAATGGTCACAATATAGATGAAATAATAGATGCAATTACAACAGCAAAACAAACAAAAGGAAAACCTACAGTAATTATTGCTAAAACCATAAAGGGAAAGGGCGTATCTTTTATGGAGAATATAGCTTCATGGCATGGTAAAGCTCCAAATGAAGAGGAGTATAATCTTGCTATGGAGGAGCTTAATAGGGCAATGTTAGAGATTTAGGAAAGGAACGAGTGATGATGATGAGAGAAGATATAAAAATAGCTACAAGGCAAAGCTATGGGGAAGAATTAGCTAAGCTTGGAGAAGAAAATGAAAATATAGTTGTACTTGATGCAGATTTGACAACTGCAACTAAAACAGAACTTTTTGCAGAAAAATTTCCAGATAGATTTATAAATGTGGGTATAGCAGAACAAAATCTTATGGGAATATCAGCAGGTTTATCTACATTTGGTAAAATACCATTTGCAAGCACTTTTGCTGTATTTGCAGCAGGTAGAGCTTATGAACAAATTAGAAACAGTATTGCATATCCAAACCTAAATGTAAAGATTTGTGCTACACATGGTGGAGTAAGTGTTGGAGAAGATGGTGCTACACATCAAATGCTAGAAGATTTGGGGCTAATGCGAGGTTTGCCAAATATGACTGTAATGTGCACATCAGACGACATTCAAACAAAGTGGGCAGTAAGAGAAATTTCCAAAATAAAAGGTCCTGTATATTTACGTTTATGCAGAATGAAGACACCAGTAATTTATGACACAGACAATTTTGAAATAGGAAAAGCTGTGCAAATAGGTGAGGGAACAGATGCAAGTATTATTGCAACGGGAGTATGTGTATCAGAAGCAATAAAAACTATGGAAATTTTAAAGGAAAAAGGTATAAATGTTAGAGTAATAGATATGCATACAATAAAGCCAATAGATAGAAAAATGATTATAAAATGTGCAAAAGAAACCAAACGAATAATTACGGTAGAAGACCATAGTATAATTGGTGGTTTAGGAAGCAGTGTTTGTGAGGTGCTATCAGAAGAATACCCTACAAAGGTGGAAAGAATGGGTATAATGGATACCTTTGGACAAAGTGGAAAAGGGGAAGAATTGCTTGCATATTATAGAATAGATAGTAATGCAATTGTAGAGAAAATTGCTAAAAAATTAAAAAAAGTCGCAATTCACAGTTGATTTTACAAGAAGCAGTATATATTTTTTATTTTTATTTCCGGCCCCCAACTGCGTACAAACTGTATAAAATTTCGCTAGTGCTCAATTTAACAGTTTGTAAACTTGTCGGTCCCCACCTTAAGCACTCCAATAAAAATAAAAAATATATACTGCTTCTTGCAATAAATATGGCTATGAATTATAACATTTATACAGTGACAAATTTGACAAAAAATGACAATATTATAAAAAAACAAGTAAAAAAGAGATATTATAAAGAGAATTGAAGAAAAACAACATAAATAATTTTTAAAGAAAAATTTATGTTGTTTTTTGTATGAAAAAGTATTGCAAATAATTAATTTTATTGTTATGATATAGAAGTGAATTAGTATGACGGAGACACGTATATAATAGGTGAACCTGTCCCTAAAAGTGCCATTTGGCACTTCGGTGACAGGCACCAAGGTGCCAAAACCAGACAAAAGGAGAAAAATATGATTGAGTTTAGAAATGTAAATAAGAAATATGATACAGGTACAGAAGCTGTTCATAATGCAAATTTTAAAATTGATAAAGGGGAGTTTGCGTTCTTAGTAGGTAGCTCTGGCTCAGGAAAATCTACTTTAATTAAGCTTATATTAAAAGAAGAGGAACCTACTTCAGGTCATATTATAATAAATGGAAAAGATACCACTTTTTTAAAGCCAAAGAGAGTACCTTTTTTAAGAAGAAGTATGGGAGTCGTTTTCCAAGATTTTAGACTTTTGCCAGATAGAACGGTATATGACAATGTTGCATATGCAATGTACATAGTAAGAGCAACACCAAAACATATTAGAAGACAAGTACCAATGGTACTATCATTAGTTGGTTTAAGCGATAAAGCAAAAGTTTATCCAAATGAATTGTCTGGTGGAGAGCAACAAAGAGTAGCTTTAGCAAGAGCATTAGTTAACAATCCATCAATGATAATAGCAGATGAGCCTACAGGAAACCTAGATCCAGATACTGCATGGGAAATTATGATGTTACTTAATGATATAAATGCTAGAGGAACAACTGTAGTAGTTGCAACTCACGCAAAGGATATAGTAGATAGAATGAAGAAAAGAGTTATTCAAATTGAAAAAGGCAATATAATAAGAGATGATAAAAAAGGTGGGTATGATAGTGAAATATAGTATTTTTGGTTATTTAATAGGGGAAGGTTTTAGAAACTTTTTTAAAAATAAAAAATCAACAGCAGCATCATTAATTATTATGTGTGCTACAATGTTTATATTTGGTATTTTCTTTTTAATAGGAGAAAACGTAAACTATATAATGCAACAGGTTCAAGGTATTCAAGAAATGAATGTATTTATAAATCCAGAAGCAACAGCAGAACAAGAAAAGGAACTTGAAGCTAAAATTAAAGAATTACCTTATATAAATACAATAGAGTATGTATCTCAAGAGGAAGCCTTAAATACAATGAAATCATGGCTTGGTGAGGATTCATCTATTCTTGATGCATATTCTGGTGAAGATAATCCATTTAAAGCATCTTACAAAATAACTTTAACAGATTTGACTAAGACTGATGAAATTAAAACTCAAATATCAACATTTGAAAATGTTGCAAAAATTACAGTAGGAAGTGATACAATAAATAAACTAATAGATATTGCTAATGGTATTAGAACAGCAACTGGAGTTATATTGGTATTGCTAATACTAATTTCAGTATTTATTATAGCAAATACGATAAAGCTTACAGTTCATGCAAGAAGAAAAGAAATATCTATTATGAAATATGTTGGAGCAACAAATGGATTTATTAGATGGCCATTTATAGTAGAAGGTATTTTGATAGGTATTATTTCTGCAATTATAACTATTGTAATACTTGGATTTACATATAATTTCATTGCTGATAAAATATCAAGTAGCGAAGTAATGAACGTGATGGGATATAATTTATTAACTTATTCAAATATGTTATCGATGTTATTTGTCGTTTACATAGGAATGGGTATAGGAATTGGTGCAGTAGGTAGTGCAATTTCAATGAGAAAATACTTAGAAGTTTAAGGTTTATTTAATGTTTATATTATATAAAGTTAGAACAAAAGATATAGATAGCAAATATAAGATAAATATAAAGGAGAGACAATCTTATGATGAAAAAAATAGTTTCTATAATTTTAACTTTAATTATTTTAGGAATATGTTCCATACAAGTAATTGCATCAAGTGTTTCAGAATTACAAGATAAAAAAGACGACTTAGAAAATCAACGTGATGAGGTAGAAAGCCAAAAAGAAGAAGTAACAGCAGAGAAAGAGTCAATTATGGAAGAAATATTAAATCTTACTGCACAAATAGATAGCTATACATCACAAATAGATGAGTTAAACCAAAAAATAAATACATTAGAAGACACAATAGCTAACACAGAAAAAGAAATAAAAGAGTTGGAGCAAGAAACTGCAGACAAAGAAGAATTGCTACTACAAAGACTTGTAGCAATATATGAAAATGGACAAACAACATATTTAGATGCACTTCTTGGCTCTGAAGATATTTCTGCATTTATATCTAATTATTATAGAATAGAAGAAATTGCTGAAGCAGACCAAACTGTTATAGACTCTATTAAAGCTAAACAAAAAGAAACAGAGGACAAAAAGCAACAATTAGAAAAAGAGAAAAATGAAATAGATGAGTCTAAAAAAGAAATAGAAGCTAAAAACCAAAGTTTAGAAACTGCACAAGCAAAAAAACAAGTGGTAGTAGCAAATTTAGAGCAGCAAGAAGATGAATTGCAAGCACAAATAGATGAGTTTGAATCGGCTATTGAAGAAGCACAAAATGATATAGATGAAATTATAGCACAAAATAATGCAAGTTCGGGTGGATCTGGAAGCTATATAGGTAGTTTTGAAGGAACACTTAGTTGGCCACTATCTTCAAATACATCATGGTACAATTATATATCTTCTTATTTTGGACCTAGACCAAGTCCAACACTTGGAGCATCATCTAACCATGGAGCAGTAGATATACCTGTTAGCTATGCACCAGTCTATGCACCAGCAGACGGAAAAGTTATAATAGCAAGATGGTTATCAGGATATGGAAATTATATAATGATAGACCATGGAGACGGATATTACACGGGCTTTGGACATTTATCAGGATATAACGTAAGCGAAGGACAAACTGTTTCTAGAGGAGAACAAATTGCTACATCTGGAAACACAGGAATTTCAACAGGACCACATTTACATTATGAAGTATACATAGGTGGAACTGCAAATTCATATAGGGTAGACCCACTACAATATACAACACATCCAACATTGTATCCATTATACTAAAATGTCATGTTTAGGGACAGGTCTAAATGAGACAAGTCTGTCATCTTTGGGGACAGGTCTATCAAAAATAAAAAATATAGGTTTATAGATATTCCTTAAAAATCTAAATTTAAGAGAAAAGGATAATTAGCAAATATGAAAAAGAAGATAATTTCTATTATATTGATATTTTTAATATTACAATATTTTTGTACTTTTGTATTTGCCGATAATTCTTTAACAAATGAAGTTGTAAATGAAGTAGCTAATAGTATAACAGATGAATTAAAAAGTAAGCAGGAAGAAGTTGAAAACAAAATAGATGAAGCAAATACTGAACTTGAATATGTTCAAGATGAATTATCAGATACAATGTTAAGAGTACAAGAAACAGAAGATAAAATAATGCAATATCAAAACGAGGTTCAAGAACTTGGAAATAAAATGCAAACTTTACAAACTTCAATAGACGAAGCAACACAAAAATTACAGATTGCCTCACAAAACTATGAAGAAAAGAGTGATTTACTTGCCAAAAGATTGGTCGCAATATATGAGGCAGGAGATACTCAATATTTAGATATTTTGCTAAAATCTAGAAGTATAACAGACTTTATATCTAGGTCATATATGATTCAAGAGATAGCAGAATATGATGGAGTATTGATAAATCAAATAGAAGAAGAAAAGGATAATATAGAGACTACAAAGCAAAAGCTTGAGAATGAGCAATCAGAAATTCAAATTCTTAAAGCTAAAAGTGAACAAACCACAATAGTTTTAAGTAATATGCAGACACTATTGGAAAGTTATGTAAGTCAATTATCAGAAGAAGAAAAAGAGTTACAAGAACAATTAACTGAATATAAAAATGAACAAGCAGAAATTCAACGACAAATATTGTTAGCAACAAGTGTAATTGATCCAGATATACAATATACAGGAGGAGAAATGCTTTGGCCAGTTGCAATTAGTGGAACGGCAGTAACTTCTGATTATGGTGTGAGGGAACACCCTATACAAGGAGTGGTAAGAGAACATACAGGAATAGACATTGGTAATACACCTACAGGAACACCAGTTGTAGCAGCAGCAGATGGAATAGTTACTTATGCAGGATGGCTCGGTGGCTATGGAAACTGTGTAATGATAAATCATGGAGATGGAGTGGTTACATTATACGGACACGGAAATAAAATTTTAACTTCAGTAAATACACAAGTTAAGCAAGGAGATGTAATAATGGAGGTTGGTTCAACTGGAAATTCTACAGGACCACACCTACATTTCGAAGTGAGAGTAAATGGAACGTGTACTAATCCATGGCAATTCGTGAAAGCACCTACATCATAGCTAATAATGAAAATATAGATGAAAAAGTGAGATTGCTAAGCTTTAGCAATCTCATATAACTAAATAAACAGACATATATATTAGAATGCTTAGAAAAAGGATATAAAATGAAAGGATATGATAAATTTGAATAGTGAAAAAGCACAGAGAATTTATAGAATTATAATGCTTGTAATAATTACTGTATTAGTAACATCTTTAATCACCGCAGTAGTTGTTACTGAAAGGTTAACATCATCATCTAGCATAGAAAGTATAGCAAATGGAGATGGTACAACTGGAATAGAAACAAGATTAGCCTATATTAGAACATTATTAGATGAAGATTATATTGGAGAACTTAATGATGAGCAAATGATAGAAACTGCTATAAAAGGATATGTTGCAGGTGTAGGTGATGAATATACTGAATATTATACTGAAGAGGAAATGAATGCACAGTATGAGACCGCAATGGGAAATTATGTTGGAATTGGAATATACATGATAGTTAATTATGAAGAA
The DNA here is from genome assembly GCA_944391835.1 of uncultured Clostridia bacterium. Taxonomy (GTDB): domain Bacteria; phylum Bacillota; class Clostridia; order TANB77; family CAG-508; genus CALXVA01. The sequence goes on from CALXVA010000008.1 coordinate 21,049, forward strand.
GGCACAATTGAAGTAGTAGAACCTATGGAAAATTCTCCAGCGTTAGAGGCAGGTATGCAAAAAGGAGATATGATTATATCAGTTAATGGAGAAGAGCTAACACCTGAAAATGTTAGAGATTTATCAAATGACATAAAAGGAGAAGAGGGAACCACAGTTAAACTAGGAATTAAACGTGGAGAAGAGACTTTAGAAATTGAGGTTGAAAGAAGGAGAATAGAAGTAAGTCATATAGAGTCTAGAATGCTAGAAAATAATATAGCATATATTCAAGTATTGGATTTTGACGGTGGAACAGCTAAGGAATTTAAAGAGAATTACGAAGACCTAAAGGAGCAAGGGGCCACCTCACTAATAATAGACATACGAGGAAATGGTGGAGGAGTAGTAGACGAAGCAATAGATATGCTAGAGATGATTTGTGATAAAGATAGTACTCTTCTAATAGAGACAGATAAAAATGGAAATGAAGAAATAATTAAATCTGAGGAAAATCCAATAATAGATGTACCAATGATTGTACTTGTAAATGGAAATTCAGCAAGTGCATCAGAAATATTTGCAGGTGCACTTAAAGATAATGAAAAAGCAACAATACTAGGAACGAAAACTTATGGAAAAGGTGTTATACAAACTCTACTTAGATTACCAGACGGAAGTGGATTAAAAATGACCACAGAAGAATATTGTACACCAAATAGAAATAAAATAAACAAAATTGGAATTGAGCCTAATATTACAGTAGAATTACCAGAAAATATTGAAGAAGTTACAGAAGAAAATGATACTCAATTGCAAAGAGCAATAGAAGAATTAACAAAATAAAAAATTCTAACAATAAATTATGTAACAAAGAATTAAGCAAATAATTAAGTTATGTAACAATAAATTAAGAATACAATAAAAGAACTTGGATTATATACAACTTTGTCTTTTTCCACCAAGTTCTTTTATTGTATAGAAGCAATCAAATTCTTTTGCAAAATGCATTCCTTACATAGTTTACAATAAGTACAATGTTAATAAATGCAATGGATAAAAAATATATAATAAATATTTAATTTTAGGTCCTTGTTTACCATTATATGAGGTAATAAATACAATAGGTAAGAATGTGCATAGACCAAGCACTAAATAAGTAAAACTAAAAGCACTATTAATATATGGAATAAAATATTTTGCCATGCAAAGTATAAAAAATGCAATAGTCATTAGTAATTTTCTTGAATTGAATAAATAAAATATGAAAACTACTAACACACCCCAAAAACCATAGTCTGTATTTAGTAATTCTGCAATATAGCTAAGCAATAAAACAATTATAATTCCAACTATTTTGTAAACATTTGATAATACTTTTATTTTTTTATTTAAAGAATTATTTGGGTTATCATTGTTGTTAACCCTATTTGTCTTAGATGATTTAACAATAAAATCATATAAATAAATAGATAGGAGTCCTAAAAATAAAGTAAAAAATACATTTAAATTTAGTATATTGCCACCATGGTATTTAAAAGAAAATAAATAAAATGGAATTTGTGATACTAAAGAAAATACACCAAGTCTAATAAAATATTTTTTTAAATTTTTAGTATGTTTATACCCTTCGCTAATTTGGAATGCAAATATAGGAAAAGCAATTCTACCTATAAAATTACAAAAACTAAAATTGCCTACAAATACGTATCCAGCATGATCTATAAACATTGTAATAAGTGCAATTATTTTTAAAGCAAAACTAGTCATAATAATTATTCTCCTTAAAATAGAACTAGAAATATTATACAACAAAAATGAAGAAAAAGTATACTATTGTTATAAAAAAATGAAAAAAATTAGAAAAATGTATTGACAAAGATAAAAAAATTTAGTATACTTAACGAGTCGAAAGGAAATGGGCGCATAGCTCAGCTGGGAGAGCATCTGCCTTACAAGCAGGAGGTCATAGGTTCGAGCCCTATTGCGCCCACCATTTTTTTACTTTAATTTCCTATACGGCCCGGTAGTTCAGTTGGTTAGAACGCTAGCCTGTCACGCTAGAGGTCGACGGTTCGAGCCCGTTCCGGGTCGCCATTTTTTTGAAATAATATATGGCTTGATAGCTCAGTTGGTAGAGCAAGGGACTGAAAATCCCTGTGTCAGTGGTTCGATTCCACTTCAAGCCACCAAAAAAGTACCTAAGCTAGGTACTCTTTTTTTATTGCAGAGAAAATTTTCGGAGCAACAAGGCTAAGTTTCCTGAGGCGTACGTGTTTGCAAAGCAAAACGATACAAAAGGTCAAGCCACTTTTATTCTGCTCAAAATGTACAAATTAGAATAGATATTATACATATTTATTTTCAAATTGGACAAACTGTACATTGAAAGGATATTAATTATGGACAAATACCTAAAAAAGAAAGGAAAACATTTTAAAATCCTAAAAAAGAGGTACAAGTTTATTATATTTCTTTTAAGCATTATTATCATAGTTGCTGTAGCATATATAATAAGAAATATTAGAGATAAAGAAAAAATTCAAGAAGAAAGTAATCTGTTAAATACAATAGAAATAGAAGAAAGTGAAGTTACCGAACAAAAAACAGAAAGAATGTTGCAAGTTGAAAAAATGAGGCAAGAAAACTCAGATATAGTTGGGTGGGTAGAAATAGAGGGGACAAACATAAATTATCCTGTATTACAAGGTGATGATAATAGATATTATATGAAGCATAACTATAATAAAGAAGAAAATACGTATGGTTCAATTTTTTTAGATAAGGACTATGACTGGAGCAAGCCAAGTAGTAATTTATTAATTTATGGACATAATTTACAGAATGGCTCAATGTTTCACGATTTGCTAAACTATAGCAAAGAAAGCTATTATGAAGAACATCCAATTGTTAGATTTACAACTGAAACTGAGGATTTAGAATTTGAAATTATATCAGCTTTTTATTCAAGAGTTTATTATAAATCAGAGCAAAATGTATTTAGGTATTATTATTTTATAGATGCGGAAAATGAAGAAGAATATAATGAATTTGTAAAAGATGCAAAAGATGCTTCTATATATGATACAGGTAAAACTGCAAAATATGGAGATAGGTTAATTACCTTATCTACATGTTCATATCATACAGAGGATGGAAGATTTGCAATAGTGGCTAGAGAAAAAGATAAAGATTAATCTAAAGTAAGAACTTTAGGTGATTTTTATCTTTTTTTGCTTGTACATTATCTTATAAAAAATCCGTATATTTTTATAAAATTAGCATATATTATTTTTAAGAGGTGGTTATATGCTAAATTTTACAAAAATGACAGGGCTTGGAAATGATTATATATATATAAATTGTACAGATGGATTAAAGCTTAAAAACATACCAGAGTTTACCAAAAAGCTAAGTGATAGACATATGGGAGTGGGGGCTGATGGACTAATTTTAATAGATAAATCAAGCAATCCAGATAGCGATTTTAAGATGAGAATTTTTAATAGTGATGGTAGTGAAGCCGAAATGTGTGGAAATGGGATAAGATGTGTAGCAAAATTTATTCATGATAATAATTTATCTAGTAAAGATAAGTTAGCGATAGAAACATTAGCAGGAATAAAAAAGGTTAAATTAATAGAAGAAGATGGAGTTTGCAATGAAGCAATAGTGGATATGGGAGAACCTATATTTCAGGATACAAATATACCATATGACGTGTATGAAGCTTTTAATAAAGACTTGGATTTAGATGTTTTGGGAGAAAAAATGAGATTTACAGTAGTATCTATGGGAAATCCACATGCTGTCACTTTTGTAGAAGATGTAGATAAAGTAGATATAGAGAAATATGGACCAGCAATAGAAAACAACCCAATCTTTCCAAATAGAACAAATGTGGAATTTGTGCAAATAATAGATAAAAACAATATAAAAATAAGAGTGTGGGAAAGAGGAGTAGGAGAAACTTGCGCATGTGGAACAGGTGCGTGTGCAGCAACAGTTGCAAGTGGGCTAAATGGGTATACTGATGAAAATGTAACAGTTGCACTTCCAGGTGGAAAACTAATAGTAGAATGGGGCAAAGATAATCACATATACATGCAAGGACCAGCTACAAAAGTATTTGAAGGAAGGATAGTGTATGATTAAATTAAACGAAAATTTTTTGAAACTAAAGGATAGCTATTTGTTTTCAGACATAAATAAAAAAGTAAAAGAGTATACAAAAGAAAACCCTGATGCAAATATAATAAAATTAGGAATAGGAGATGTTACAAAACCAATACCAAGTGTAATAGTAGATGCAATAAAAAAATCGGCAGATGAGATGGGAAATATAAATACATTTAAAGGATATGGACCAGAACAAGGTTATGACTTTTTAAAAGAGAAAATAATAGAAAATGAATATAAAAACATTGATATAAAAATGGATGAAATATTTATATCTGATGGAGCAAAATGCGATACAGGTAATATTATTGAAATATTTAATAAAAATATTAGGGTAGGAATAACAGATCCAGTATATCCTGTTTATTTAGATACTAATGTTATGTATGGAACAGCAGGTAAGTATGATGAGAATACAAAACGATATGACAATATAATTTACTTAAATGCAACAGAAGAGAATAACTTTATACCAAAGCCGGATGAATTAGAAGAAATACCAGATTTAATATACATATGTTCTCCAAATAATCCAACGGGAGTAGCAATGAATAAAAGAATATTAAAAAGTTGGGTAGAATTTGCTAAGCAAAATGGAAGCATTATTTTATATGATTCAGCTTATGAAGCATTTATAGAAGAGGACGACATTCCACATAGCATATACGAAATAGAAGGTGCAAAAGAAGTAGCAATCGAATTTAAAAGTTACTCGAAGACAGCTGGATTTACAGGGCTAAGGTGCGCATATACGGTAGTGCCCAATGAGTTAGTTGTTAAATTGAAGACAAATTTGACTCATATAACTGGTAAAGACTCAAGTATAAGTATAAACAAACTATGGAACAGAAGAATCACAACAAAATTTAATGGGGTGTCATACATAATTCAAAAAGCTGCGGAAGCAGTATATTCAGAAGAGGGAAAAAAGGAAATAAGAGAAAACATAAATTACTATAAAGAAAATGCAAAAATATTATTACAAGGACTAAGAAAAGCAGGAATAATCTGCTATGGTGGAATAAATTCTCCTTATGTGTGGCTTAAGACTCCAAACGGAATAAGTTCATGGGAATATTTCGAGATATTACTAAGAAAATGTAATGTAGTTGGAACTCCAGGAGTTGGCTTTGGTAGAAATGGAGAAGGTTATTTTAGATTAACCGCTTTTGGAAATAGAGAAAAAACAATAGAGGCAATGGGAAGAATAGTGGAAATGTCACTTTAGGGACAGGTCTGTTTATTTCAGACCACTGCCCCCTAAAGTGACAAAATTGCTTTTCTTGCGAGTTCGTCGCATCTGTTATTGTATTCGTTATCACTATGTCCCTTTACCTTTATAAAAGTAACATTATGAGTATTGGTAAGCTTTAATAATTCTTGCCATAACTCTTTATTTTTTACATCACTTTTATCTGCTGTTTTCCAGTTATTTTTCTGCCAATTTGTAATCCAATGTTGTAAAAATGCATTTACTACATAAGCACTATCGCTATAAAGTTTAACTGAGCAAGGATATTTTAAAAGTTTTAAAGCTTCTACTACAGCCGTTAATTCCATCACATTATTTGTGGTATCTTTTTTTGAGCCAGATATTTCTTTTTTATTTCCTTTATACATAAGTATTGCACCCCAACCTCCAGGACCAGGATTCCCCGAACAAGCACCATCTGTGTATATTGTAACTTCTCCCATGATAAAAAATAAACCTCCATAAAATTATTGTATATTTTAATATTTTATGATATTATATCAGTAAATTGATATTTAGACAATATTAAATAACACGAATGGCGGAATTTCAACAAATTTCGGATAAATATAGAAGGGAGAAAACTTTATGAGCAGAGTTCTAGGAATTATTGCAGAATATAATCCATTTCATAATGGACACTTGTACCATATAGCCAAATCAAAAGAAGAAACTGGCTCTCAATATGTAATAGCTGTAATTTCTGGAAACTTTGTACAAAGAGGAAATACATCCATAGTAAATAAATGGATTAAAGCAAGAATGGCACTGCTAAATGGCGTTGATTTAGTTATTGAATTACCAACTATCTATAGCATTTCAAGTGCAGAAAACTTTGCAGAAGGAGCTATAAAAATATTAAACTCCTTAGGAGTTGTAGATACACTATCGTTTGGAATGGAAGCAAAAGATGTATCTACTTTAAACAATATAGCAAATGTTCTATATACTGAACCAAAAGAATATATTACAATGTTATCACATGAGTTAAAAAAAGGAAATTCGTTTCCAAAGGCTAGAGAAAATGCTTTAATGATGTACTTAAATGATATAAAAAGATATGCAAATGTAATGGCAGGATCTAATAACATTTTAGGTATTGAGTATTTAAAGGCAATGAAAAAAACAAAAAGTATAATAACGCCAGTAGGAATTAAAAGGGAGAAAGTTTTATATAACGATAAATATATTGTAGATGAATTTGCAAGTGCAACAGCAATTAGAAAAATGCTTATGACAAAAGAACTTAATGATATAAGTAAGGTTATGCCAAGAAGTTCGTATTTACAATTAGGGGAAGAACTTAAACTTGGACATTATGTTATAGATATTTCTAGATTTGAAAAAGAAATTATATATACACTTAGAAAAATGTCTGTAGAGGAAATTGCGAATATTCCAGATGTATCTGAAGGATTAGAAAATTCAATAAAAAATGCAGCAGATTCTTGTAATACATTGACTGAACTTATAAATATAGTTAAAACTAAAAGGTTTACTCAAACTAGAATACAAAGAATACTTTTATACAGTTTACTGGGAATAACTAAAAAACAAATGGAGATTTCAAAAAAAGTTACTCCTTATGTAAGAGTACTAGGATTTAATAATAAGGGAAAAGAGTTAATATCAGAAATGATGAGATTAAATCCAAAACTAAATGTAGTAACATCTGTAAAAAAATATATTGATACAGTAGCAAACAAAAACTTAAAAGAAATGTTAGAGACAGATATATTAGCAACTAATGTATATACTTTAGGATATTATTCAGATTCTTATGCTAACTTAGACTACACAAATAAAATAGAGATACTATAAAAATATAAGCCTGTCCCCAAACCCGACAGGAGTGTCGCAAAAGAGCCTGTCCCCAAACCTGACAAAGGAGGAAAGAGTATGATTATTGGAATAACTGGTAGTTCTGGAGCAGGAAAAAGTACCGTATGTGAATTTTTAGAAAATGAATATAAAGTTAAAGTACTGGATGCAGACAAAATTGCAAGAAAATTATCTAAAAAAGGTACAAGTTATGTTGTAGATATAATAAAAATATTTGGGAAGGATATAGTTGATGAAGAGGGAGAACTTAAAAGAAGAAAACTAGCAGAAATTATCTATTCGAATCCTAAAAAGAGGGAAGAACTAAATAAATGTACTTTTAAATATATAACCAAAGAGATAGAAAAAAGACTAAAGAAAATAGATGACGATACAGTCAAGATTATTGATGCTCCATTACTATTTGAAAGCAAATTAAATGAAATATGTGACAAAGTTATAGGTGTAATATCTAAAAGGGAAGTACAAATAGATAGAATTGTAGCAAGAGATGATATAGATTACGAACAAGCAGAAAAAAGGTTATTGGCACAACAAAGTAACGAATTTTATATAGAACATTGCGATGATATTGTGGAGAATAATGGTTTATTAGAATTTGAACAAAAGGTAGAGGCAATAATGAAGAAGTATAAAATTGATAAAAATATAAAATAAATCCTAGGACAATATTGGAAGGTGTAGCAAGATGGAAAAACAAAGACAAATTTTGCACGTTGATGTAAATAATGCCTTTTTAAGTTGGACAGCACTAGATAGATTGAGCCAAGGTGAAAAGGTTGATATAAGAGAGATTGAAGCAGTTATTGGTGGAGATGAAACCAAAAGATCTGGTATAGTTTTAGCTAAAAGTATGAAAGCTAAAAGAAAAGGGGTATGTACAGGAGAAACTTTATATCAGGCACGTTTAAAATGCCCTAATTTACAAGTCTTTAAAGGAGATTACAAAAGTTATAAGAAGCACTCAAATGATTTATACAAAATCTTATTACAATATACAGAAAAAATAGAAAGATTTAGTATAGATGAGTGCTTTTTAGATATGACAGATTATTTAGGGAGTGATACATTAATAAATAAAGCTTATGAAATAAATAGAAGAGTAAGAGAAGAATTAGGCTTTACTGTAAATGTTGGAGTTGCACATAATAAATTACTTGCTAAAATGGCATCAGACTTTACAAAACCAGATAAAGTCCATACCTTATTTGAAGAAGAAATACCAACTAAAATGTGGACATTGCCTGTATCTGAACTTTTTATGCTTGGTAAAAAAACTCTACCAAAGCTATATAACATGAAAATAAAAACAATAGGAGATTTAGCAAAACAAGACAAAATGTTGATGATTAAAAAGTTTGGCAAGCACGGACTTATGATGTGGGAATATTCAAATGGTATAGACAATTCAAAGGTGAATTATTTGGAAGAAAAGCCTAAAGGTATAGGCAACTCTGTAACACTTCCACAAGATATTTGTTCAGAAGAAGAAATACAAAGAGTTCTTTTAACACTTGCAGAACAAGTAACATATAGATTGCGTAGATATAATATGTATGCAAATGTAGTAAATGTTCAGTTACGTACAAAAGATTTTAAGGATTTTTCGCATCAAAAGAAACTGATGAATCCTGCCTCAAATACTAAAGAAATATATAGCTTAGCTAAAGAACTGTTACACGAGATGTATAAAAAAGGTACATTCATACGTCTTGTAGGGCTTAGAGTAGACAATTTAATAGAAAAAGATGAGATGCAACTATCTTTGTTTAGTAATGACGAAGAAGAAAAACAGGAAAAATTGGACAAAGTAGTGGATGAACTAAAAAACAAATATGGATATAGTAGCATAACTAGAGCAGGAAAGTTAAATTCTGAAAAAAATATTAGATTAAAGGATGTATAAAATATAAAAAAACTATTTACAAAAAAACAAATTATGATATAATTCGATATATAGCAAAAGATAAGACATTATGAAAAAAATAAGAAAGGATGATAATATAATGGGGGAAAACGAAGAAGAGAAAAAATTAAATGTTGAGAACGAAGCAAAAATGCAAGAAAATTCAACTGCAAAAGAAGAAACGAAAAAGGAAGAGGTAAAAAAAGAAGAAAGCAAGGTTACAACTGAAAGAAAAGAGGAACTTAACTTTAAAAAAGTAGAAACTAAAATAAAGAAGTCAAACCATGGTGTGGCAAAGGCAATACTAATTTTAATAGGACTATTAGTTATAGTATATTTTATATTTGTTATGAGAAATTATTTCATATTAAATAGTATATGTGAAAAAGCAAGTGAGTATAAAGACGTATCAAATTATACATATCATTTGAAAGGAGATTCAGGAGAATATACTGCTAGCGTAAAGGATAACATTTCCAGAATGGATCAAAGAAGTTTAGAAAATGAAGATAGGACAATGATAATGTGGTCGGATAAAAATACTGGAGAAACAATTGTAGCATTTCCAAATCAAAAGACAGCTCAAAAAAATACATTATCGCCAGTATTATTTACAGTACCTTTTGAATATGTAAATATGGATAGCCGAATGTTGGGAATGGTGCTTTATACATGGATTTACACAGATGAATTCGATGGAAAAGAATGTTATGTAATATGTCTAGATAGCAATTATAAAGAATGGGTAGAAAAAGATACAGGACTTGTAGTAAAGAAAGAAAATAATGGTTCAACAACAGAAATTACAAACATAGGAATAAATAATGTAGATGAAATATATAAGCCAGATTTAACAGGATATGAAATAACAAACGAAACTCAAGACTAATAATAAAAAAGAATAGATTATATGTAAAATAAACCACATTATATAATCTATTTTTTTTGTACTTTTCTATTAACGAAAGCAATTTGTACCGTCGAGTGAGAAGTAAAATGCAATTTTGTGAAGTAAAAGCAATTTGTATTAAAAATTATAACAAGAATTAATCAAAACTTAAGAAAAAATAAATAGTATTTTATAAATTTTGGTGTTATACTAATAACAGTTTAAATAAAGAAGGAAATAATATGAGTAGAAGAGTAAAAGTATTTAAATATATTTTAATGATAATAGTAATTGTATTATTAGTAGGACTAGTAGTGTATCTATTTCCTGTAATTAAGAATCTAAGTACACCAGAGGGACAACTGGAGTTTAAAAATCAGGTAAGTGATATGGGCTTTTTAGGGATGCTAGCCTTATTTGGATTACAATTTGCACAAATATTTCTAATAATCCTTCCAGGGGAGCCAATTGAAATATTAGCAGGTATGTGCTACGGTGGAGTAGGTGGCACACTGTTTATTACTATTTCTGCTTTCTTAATTTCTTTAATGATATTCTTTGCAGTACGAAAATTTGGAAGAAAATTTGTATATAGTTTCTGCAGTAAAGAAAAAATAGATAAAATAGAAAACAGCAAATTATTTAAAAACCCTAAAAAAATAGAATGGATTATATTATTACTATTTGTAATTCCAGGCACTCCAAAGGACCTACTTGTATACATAGCAGGACTTTTACCACTAAAACCACTAAGATTTATACTAATATCAACATTTGCAAGACTTCCATCTGTTATTTCTTCTACATTTGCAGGAAGCAATATAGTGGCAGGAAATTGGAAATATAGTTTAGTAATTTATGCAGTTACATTTGCAATAGTAGGAATATTTATATTTATTGTAAATAAGTTTGACAAAGACAAAACTGCAGAAGAAGCTATGAGAGTTATTAAATAATTAAAAAACCATAACTATTTCGTATGTATAAAAAAATAAATTTAGGCAATACTGTAAATATATTAATAAGAAAGAGGGAAAAATATGATCACAGAAGACCTAAATTTATTTTTATCTAATTTAAATGTATTTTATAGAAAGCTACAAAATTATCATTGGAATGTAAAAGGAGAAGATTTTTTTACTGTTCATGCAAAATTAGAGGAGCTGTATGATGATGTAAATGAGCAAATAGATGAAATTGCAGAGCATATACTAATAATAGATGGAGAGCCTCTGGGAACAATGCATGACTATTTAGAAATAGCGCAAATACAAGAGGCTCAAAACGAAAAAATATGCTCTAAAAAAATATTTGAAACAATCTTAAAAGACTATAATATACTAATAGAAAATGCTACTAAAGTAAAAGAAGATGCTGATAATGAAAAGAAATATGCAACATCAGCCTTAATGGATGAGTATTTGCAAGACTTTAAAAAGAAAGTATGGATGATTAGACAAATGTTAATGCAATAAATAAAAAAGAATCTAAACAGACTTAGCAAACCAAAATTGATATGAAGGTATAATAAACAAGAGAGTTCATGGTTAATAAAGTGAACACTCTTGTTTTTTGATAGTGCGACAGGCATGTCGTTTAGCTAAACGGTGAAAGTCCGTAGTGGAGGTAGATATCGCTAACCACATAGAGAAAC
>CALXVA010000009.1 GCA_944391835.1 uncultured Clostridia bacterium
GTAGAACCTTATGTGATTCCAGCAGACATATACGGAGGAGAACTTGCAGGACGTGGTGGTTGGACTTGGTATACAGGATCAAGCAGTTGGATGTATGAAGCTGGAATAAGATATATACTCGGATTTAATTTAGAAAAGAATATATTAAAAATAGAACCACATATTCCAGAAGCTTGGAAAGAGTATAACATTAGATACAAGTATAGAAATAGCATATACAATATAAAAGTAGAAAATAAAAATTTAAATGGAAATAAGAGAATTCGAATAGATGGAAAAGAAATAGAAGGAGACGAAATAATATTGCAAGATAATGGGGGAATATATAGTGTGGAAGTTGAGGTATAGTGCATAGACTTGACAAAAAACAAAAATAATATATAATTTAGAAAAAATGTTTGAACAGATTTTTTCTACACAGATGAGTTAAATGGAGGAATGATAAAATATGGATAATGATGCACGTAGATTTAGAAATGAAATGTCAAGACAAGTAGGTCAAAATAGAGGTATGCAAGGTAGAAATAACCAAGAAAATAGACAAAGAAGAGAAGATAATACAATCCAATTTCCACAAAAGTATACTGCACAAAAAGGAACAGCACATAAGGCTAAGGCTAGAAGAAAAAATAAAAAGCTAAACTTAAAATTAGCATCTCTTCTATTAGCTGCAAGTATTGGAATAGGTGGCCTTACAATTGCTGGTAGACATGGAAAACAAGAACTTAATGTAACTGAAATACAAAAAATGGGAGTAACTGCAGACGAGTTAGGAATAAATGCTGATACAATAAGTATGATGGAAAAATATGATGAATACTTTGAAAACTTTGACCCTAAAAGTACTAATTTAACAGAGAGTGAAGTTATTAATATGATAGAAGATATTAGAACTTTAAACACAAATGTAGTTAGAGAGAAGATGGCAGATTTAAGAGGGGTTAACAGAGAAAATGTTACTTTAAGCCATTTTTTTGACAAGGGTTCTGAAAAATATTATACAGCTGTATTAATAGATGGGGAAAAGGAAAGGTATGATAATAATTATGGAATAATGGGAATAGGAAATGAACATACTATTCCAGAAGAACTTTCATATTTAGTACAACAAATTGATGGCTATGAAACACTAATAGACGACGTGCATACAGATAGCATTACTAAAGCAAATGCAGTTAAGAAACTAGAAAAATTGTATAATGAAGTATCAAAAGTTGCAACAAAAGATTTTACTATGGACGCTAAAGGAAATGTAGAACTAAAGGATTATGATGCAAAACAAGTAGAAAAAGATGCCGAGAAAGAAGAAGAAAGTAGATAAATTTAAAATATTTATTACTGCAACTAAAATAATCGTGAATTGCAACAAAAAGTAAAAAAATCATCAAATACTACTTGTAACTTTGACTTTTCTGTGATATAAATATAATCAAGAAAAAATAGGAAAGGTGAATTTTCTGTGGAAGAAGATAGAGTTGAAGATGCAAAAAAAACAATATTAATAGTTGATGACGAAGAACCTATTGTAAATCTTTTGGTATATAATTTACAAAAGGAAGGATATAATACAATAGAAGCAAATGACGGAGAAGCAGGGATAGAAATAGCTTTTAATAAAAAACCGGATTTGATATTATTAGATATTATGCTACCAAAAATAGATGGGTTAACAGTATGTAAAAGAATAAGAAATTCATTAAATATACCAATTATAATGATATCTGCAAAGGATGAAGAAATAGATAAAATTTTAGGTTTAGAACTAGGCGCAGATGATTATATAACAAAGCCTTTTAGTGTAAGAGAATTAGTGGCAAGAGTAAAAGCAAACTTAAGAAAAGCTGAACTTAATAATTCTAATACCAAAATAGATAATGATAAGGAAAAATACAATGAAAAAGATAAGATTATTCGTATAGGAGAGTTATATATAAATTTAGATAAATTCGAAGTTAAAGTAAGAGAAAAGCCGATAGAACTAACTTTAAGAGAATTTGAGGTTTTAAAATACCTTGCAAATCAACCAGGACAAGTTGTAACTAGAGAGGCACTACTTGAAAAAGTTTGGGGATATGAATATTACGGAGATATTAGAACAGTAGATGTAACAATAAGAAGAATAAGAGAAAAAATAGAACAAGATACATCAAGTCCTAAATTATTAATTACTAAAAGAGGAGTAGGATATTATTTATCGTCAAAAGAAAAGGAGCAAGAGGGTTAGCAATTAGTAATTGCTAACCTTTTATATAGATTATGAAAAAAAATATAAATTTAAAAATAGTTATTATATTCTTTGTAGTTGGACTTATATTGATGGCAGGTTTGGGATTAAGTTATATGTTTATGTTGAACCAACTTGAAGGTATTGGAAATATTCAAGAAAATATTGAATTAATTGATAGCATACAGAGCCAATTATTACAGACAAAAATGTTATTAATAATTTTTATGATTGGATATACCATTATTTCATTATTAATAGGTGGATTTGTATTAAAATCTGTAGTATCACCCATGAAAAAACTAATAAAAAGTGCTGAAAAAATAGCTTCTGGTGAAAATGTGAAATTAGAAGATAATATACAAAATTTAGGAAATGCAGGAGATGTAGGAGATTTAGAAAATGCTTTTAGCATTGTAACAAACGAATTAAATCAAAAGTTAAGTGAAGTAAATAGACAAAAAAGGCAAATAGAAACCATTCTATTACACATGACAGATGGTATAATTGCATTTGATATGCAAGGTAATATAATACATATAAACCCAGCAGCAAAAGCGTTATTAGACTTAAAAGATAAGGATAATACTTTTGACAAAATATTTAAAAAATTAGATATAGATATTAATATAGAAAAGATAGTATACCTAGAAAATTGGACATCATCAGAGCAAAGAAAAAATGTGGGAAATAAATATGTAAATATACTGTTTGCACCATTTCAGGACGAAAATGATAGACCAGCTGGTGTAGTTGCGCTAATTCAGGATATTACAGAACATGTAAAATTGGACAATATGAGAAAAGAATTTGTAGCAGATGTATCACATGAACTAAAAACACCAATTACATCTATTATGGGCTATTCAGATACATTACTAGAGGGAGATTATGACGAAGAAACTAGAAAGAAATTTCTAAATGTTATATCTTCCGAGGCAAGGCGTATGGCAAGATTAGTAACTGATTTGCTAACATTATCAAGATATGATAATAAAAAAGTAAATCAAGAAGTAACAACATTTGATTTAGGTGAATTAGTAAAGAAGTGTCAAGAAAAACTAAGATTTGAAATAGAGAAAAAGGGACACAACGTAGAGTGTTTTGTTACTGCTAGCGTACCACCAGTAGTAGCAGATAAAGACGGAATAGAAAGAGTAGTACTTAATATACTATCAAATGCTATAAAATATACTCCAGATAATGGGGTAATAAAAGTATATGTGGGATTTGTGTACAATGATGCATATATAAAAATAATAGATAATGGAATAGGAATTCCAGAAGAAGATATGGAAAGAATCTTTGAAAGATTTTATCGAGTAGACAAAGCACGTAGTAGAGAACTTGGGGGAACAGGACTTGGACTATCTATCGCAAAAGAAATACTTGATAAAAACAAGGGAAGCATTGACATTAAGAGCAAGGTTGGTAAAGGAACAGAGGTTGTTATAAGAATTCCTACTAAGAAGTAAATGATACAAGAAGAGATGAACTTTTTATACTTTTTAATATTTGCATTATTAGGTCAGAGTAAACTTCTAAAAAAAGTATTTCAAATATGTCGGTCCAGATACTTTTTCGTAGAAATTCTAAATTGATTTTATGGCACCCTTCCATCAAAGATGAACTCTTTCCATAAAATCAATTAAGAATTTCTAACTCAAAGTACTCTCCATTCCATATTTTCATACTTTTTTTATAAGCCCACTCTGACCTAAAGTAATTTATAGAAATAGTTAAAAAAAGTTCATCTCTTCTTGTACAAAAAGGTCGGAAATTCTTGACTAAGTTTGCTTAAAGTTATATACTTTAAGTGTTTATTAAAACAAGTAAAGGAGGTTTTTCAAAAATGAATGACATGATAGAAATTAGATGGCATGGAAGAGGTGGACAAGGTGCTAAAACAGCATCACTATTACTAGCAGATGCAGCATTTAATACTGGAAAATACATTCAAGGATTTCCTGAATATGGACCAGAAAGAATGGGAGCACCAATAACTGCATATAACAGAATAAGTAGTTCACCAATAAGAATCCATAGCAATATTTATGAACCAGATTATGTGGTAGTTGTTGATGATACATTACTAGAAAGTGTTGACGTAACAGCAGGACTAAAAGAAGATGGAGCAATAGTAATAAATACAACTAAAAATGGAGAAGATTTGAAAAAATTATTAAAAGGATATAAAGGAAAGATATATACAATAGATGCAAGAAAAGTATCTATGGAAACTCTTGGAAAATATTTCCCAAATACTCCAATGCTAGCAGCAATTGTAAAAGTAAGTGGAATAATGAATGAGGAGGATTTTGTAAAAGATATGGAAGGTTCTTTTAAACATAAATTTGCAAAGAAACCTGAAGTAATTGATGGAAATATGAAAGCTATAGAAATGGCTTTAAACGAGGTAAAAGAAGTAAAATAAAAATCTTTAAGTAGATTTTTGCCAGAAAGGAGATAAAATATGACAGAGATAAATAAAGAAACACCAGCATGTAAAATGACTATTGGTGGAAATATTTATGAAGCTGGTAATGCAAGAGAATTTAAGACAGGAGATTGGAGAAGTGTAAGACCTGTATATATTCCAGAAAAGTGCATTCAATGTGGATTATGCTTCCCTGTTTGCCCAGAAGATGCTATACCAGTAGGAAAAGATCAAAAAAGAACAGATTTTAATTATGATTATTGTAAAGGTTGCGGAGTATGCGCAAAGGTTTGTCCTTTTGGGGCTATTACTATGCGCGTCGAAGGCGAAGAATAAAAATCATTATAAACGTCGTATTGCGTTGTCGACCTTCATTAAAAATATCCTCTGGCGTAACAAGAGTATGCCTCCGGTATTTTTAATTCGGTCTCCTAGTACTACTCGTTTCTAATGATTTTTAGGAAAGAAGAGACAAAATTTTGCCTAGCAATACTCGTTTCTTTTTCAAATTTTCAAAAAGACTACATTCGAACAATGAGTACAGAGAAAAAAATATTAAAAATAAATAAAAAGGAGAGGATACAATGGGAATAAGAGAACGTTTAAGTGGAAATGAAGCAGCAGCAACAGCTATGAAACAAATAAATCCAGATGTTGTAGCAGCATTTCCTATAACACCATCAACAGAAATTCCACAATATTTTTCTACATTTGTGGATAACGGACAAGTAGATACAGAATTTGTTGCAGTTGAGAGCGAGCATAGTGCAATGAGTGCATGTATCGGAGCAGAAGCAGCAGGAACTAGAGCTATGACAGCTACATCTGCAAATGGATTATCACTTATGTGGGAAATGGTATATATTGCTTCTAGTATGAGACTTCCTATAGTAATGTCTTTAGTAAATAGAGCAGTATCAGGACCATTAAATATTCATAACGACCATTCTGATGCAATGGGCGTAAGAGATGCAGGTTGGATTATGCTATTTTCTGAAACAAATCAAGAAGCATATGATAACTTACTAATGGCACATAGAATTGCCGAAAACGAGAAAGTATTATTACCACTTATGGTATGTCAAGATGGATTTATAACATCACATTCTATTGAAAATATAGAGCTTTTGGAAGATGCAAAAGTAAAAGAATTTGTTGGAGAATATCATCCAAAACATTATTTATTAAATAAAAAAGAACCAATAGCAATGGGACCAATGGACTTACAAGCATTTTTATTTGAGCACAAATATCAACAAGCAGAAGCAATGTGTAACGCAAAACAAGTTATATTAGATGTAGCAAAAGATTTTGAAAAATTAACAGGAAGAAAATATGGCTTGTTTGAAGAATATAAGCTAGATGATGCGGAGATTGCTATAGTTTGTATGAACTCAACAGCAGGAACAACAAAAGAAGTAGTTGATTCTTTAAGGGAAAAAGGAATAAAAGCAGGTCTATTAAAAGTACGTGTATTCAGACCATTCCCAGCAGAAGAAATTTCAAAAGCACTTGCTCATGTAAAGGCAGTTGCAGTTTTAGACAAAGCTGATTCTCTAAATGGAGTTGGTGGAGCACTATTTACTGATGTTACATCTGGAATGCAAGTAAATGGTGTAACAGTACCTACATCAAGCTATATTTATGGTATAGGTGGAAGAGATACAACTACAAAGGAAATTGAATCAGTATACAAAGATTTAATGGAAGATAGTAAAAAAGGAAAAATAGAAAATCCATATAGATACCTTGGATTAAGAAAGGAGTAGAGTTAAATGGCATATAATGTAAAAGAAGTAGTGGCAGATAAGCCATCAAGATTTACATCAGGACATAGAATGTGTGCAGGATGTGGCGCACCACCAGTAGCAAGAATGATTTTAAGAGCATTGAAACCAGAAGATCATGCTGTTATAGCAAATGCAACAGGATGTATGGAAGTTTCAAGCTTTATATATCCATATACAGCATGGACAGATTCATATATTCATACAGCATTTGAGTGTGCTGGAGCAACTCTATCAGGTGTAGAGGCAGCATATAAATCAATGAAAAAACAAGGAAAATTACCAGATGATGAACATACAAAATTTATAGCATTTGGTGGAGACGGTGGAACTTATGATATTGGTATCCAAAGCTTATCAGGAGCAATGGAAAGAGGTCATGATATGACTTATGTATGTTATGATAATGGTGCATACATGAATACAGGTATTCAACGTTCATCTGCAACACCAAAATTTGCAGATACAACAACAAGTCCAGCAGGTAGTGTTATACCTGGAAAAATGCAATCTAGAAAAGACTTAACAGAAATTATGGAAGCACATCATTTACCTTATGTTGCACAAACAGCAGCATATTTGAATTTCAAAGACTTATATGAAAAAGCAGAAAAGGCAATTTATACAGAGGGACCTACATTTTTAAATGTACTTGCTCCATGCCCAAGAGGATGGGGGTACCCAACAGAAGATTTAATGCAAATAAACAAATTAGCAGTAGAAACTTGTTATTGGCCATTATATGAAATAGAAAATGGCAAATACAAAATAAACTACAAACCAGCTAAAAAGCTTCCAGTTGAAGAATTCTTAAAACCACAAAGACGTTTCAAACATTTATTTAAACCAGGAAACGAATGGATGATAGAAGAATTCCAAAATGAAGTAGATAGAAGATGGGAAGCATTATTAAAATTAGAAGAAATGAGCAATAAAGAATAAAAAATCGTGGACAAAATGGACATTCCATTTTGTCCATAAATATAACCAATAATAACGTTTAAAAAAAAGTATTTCAAATATGTCGGTAATCACTCTCCATTCCATATTTTTATACTTTTTTTTAAACGTTATTATCGGCTAATAGTTTCAACATTTTTCTTTTTTGTTGCGTTTGTAAAAATTACAATTCCCACAATAACTAATACAATGCTAATCCACTGTGAGGTAGATAATCCAAAGAAAATGCCTCTTATTAGGTCTCCTCTAAAGAATTCTAGTACAAATCTTACAATTCCATATAGTATACAATATAATCCAACTGTTTTATATGTTCCTAAAAATCTTTTATAAGTAACTAAAAGAATTACAAATATTATTAAGAGACATATAGATTCTACTATTTGCATAGGAAATAGTGGAACATCATTTGGGGCGATGGCCGAATTGTGAAATGTGATTGCACCGAATCCATGATATTCCATGCCATAACAACAACCTGCACACAAGCAACCGATTCTTCCTATAGAGTGTACTAATGGAACTATAGGTATTAGTATTAAGCATAAAGATTTAAAAGATATTTTAAATTGCTTTGCGTATATAAATACACCTAATACACCTCCAATTAAGCCTCCATAGAATACAAAACCTCCCTTTAGCATTTGAGTAATAGTATCTAACAAATCTAAATTATTATAGTTTGCTATTAAGAAAGGTATATTAGTAATGATATATAAAAGTTTTGCACCTATAATAACACCAATTATACTATAAAGAATAGCATAAAAAAGGTCTTCTTTTTTAATATCAAAAAATTTAGAAAAATATTGAATAGCTAAAATTGAACCAATAACTACTCCAATAAATATAATTACTCCATAAGTTGCTAGTTCAAAGCCAAAAATATTTATATATGGTAACATAAGAATTCCTCCATGATTATAAGTATATAAAAATTAGGTAAACAAATAAATTGCTTACCTTTATAAATTTATATATTAACCTTTCAAAATTAATACATTAATGAACTAGCTGTTCCAAGTGCTCCAACACAAGCTACACAAGCTATAAACATTAGGGCACATAAAACTGTACCTATTATAGAACAAACTAAACCAGCTTTAGCCATACCTGTTGGGTTTTTCTTTCTAGCCATTACTCCAAGTACTATACCTACGATACCTATAATTAGTCCTATTGTAGATAAACCAATAAAACTAAATATGATAGATACAATACCTAAAACTAATGAAGCAACTCCTAAGCCGTTTGATTTTTTCTCTTCCATAGAACATCCTCCTTATTCGACATAATATGATATCATTATACAATAAATATTATTTTTAAGCAATACAAAATTAAGAAAAAATTAATAATTTATGCTAACTGTATAATAATATTCAAATATGTACAATATTATTCCAAACTAATCTTGTGGTTCTGGAGCAGACATAGGGCATACATTAGCACATGTTCCGCAACCTATACATACAGATTCATCAATTACATATCTTTCATCACCTTGAGAAATACATTGCATAGGGCAAGCACCTGCACAAGCACCACAACTAATACACTTATCACTTATTCTATATACCATAAAATCACCTCCTTAAAATATATCATCATTTGTTTGTTTATCTTGCTTTTCTAAATCCTCAAGCTTTTGAAGTTCTGCCATATTTTCTTTTTCTTCATCATCAATTACTTCAGAGTCAGCATTTTTTATAATTTTCAAATCACTTGCATTATACTTTTTATAATATGTTTCATCATTATCGTCTTTTAGCTTAACTTTAACAATTTCCTTTAGAGTTTCAATAGAATCAACTATACCTTCACCATCAGCAGTTTGGACAACTGCTCCTATTTTAGGCAAATGATTTAATTTGTCTTCATATACTTCCTGCTCATATTTAAGGCAACACATAAGCCTACCACAGTTTCCAGAAATTTTAGAAGGATTTAGAGACATATTCTGTTCTTTTGCCATTTTAATAGAAACTGCTTCAAAGTTGTTTAAGAATGAACAACAACAAAGCTCTCTACCACAAACTCCATTTCCACCAATTCGCTTTACTTCATCTCTTACACCTATTTGTCTAAGTTCAATTCTAGTTTTAAAGATGGCAGCTAATTCTTTTACTAATTCTCTAAAATCTATTCTTCCATCTGCAGTAAAGCAAAATAATAATTTACTATTATCAAAAGTATATTGAGCATCTGTAAGGTGCATATCTAACTTTAATTTTTTAATTTTATCTTCACAAATCTTGAAAGCTTCTTTTTCTTTTTTCTTGTTTTCTTCATCATGCTTTATGTCTTTATAGTTGGCAATACGAATAACATCTTTTAATGGAGTACTTAACTCAGTGTTAGGTAAAAGTTTTTTCTTTGCAACTACTTCACCTAGTTCCTCTCCAAGGGCAGTTTCAACTATAACCTTAGCTTTTAAATTTATATGTAAATTTCCAGGATTAAAGAAATAAATTTTTCCTGTTTTCCTAAATCTAACCCCTATTATAACTTTCATTGAAATCCTCCCATATTTGTAATAATAAATTATCTATACACATATCATAATTTGCATTACTAGACAATTTGTTCTTAGTATTTTCTATAATTTTAATTGACTGAATATATTTGCTCTCTTTGGTACTTTTTAATCTTTCTAGGAACACAGTATTAAGGTATTCAAGTAAAGTGTTAATATTATCTTTTGATTTATATAATATATCTGCGTTATTCCAAATGTCCACTATATTATCTTTAGAAAAAGCATTTATAATATTGTCCAATTGTTTATAAGCTTCGAGATTATTTTGTAAATTCAGTAATTTAGAGATACTTCCATCAGAAGCTGATAATAAAGAAGAATTAACTTCTAAATTATTTTCGTTTGCATATTGTGTTAAATCAGAATTTCTTAGCTTTTGAAAAGCAATTTTAGTACATCTAGATTTAATAGTACTTAAGCATTTATTTTCGTTAGATAAGACTAATATTATAACTGCAAACTCAGGAGGTTCTTCCAAAGTTTTTAATAAACAATTTTGTGCTTCTACTGTCATTAAATCACTATCGTTAATAATATACACTTTTCTATTAGAAACTATAGGCTTTTCTGATATTCGTTCTTGTAAAAATCTAATTTGATTTATTTTTATACTTTTACCATCTTCCGAATTTATTATCATAAAATCTGGATGATTGTCACTATTAAATTTTATGCAAGATGAACAATGATTGCATGCTTTATTAGAATCTTGGCACAAAATCATTTTTGCAAATTCTTTTGCAAAAAGAACTTTACCTATGCCATCAGGTCCAATAAACATATAACTGTGTACAACATTATTGGTTTTTATTAAATTATCTAAAAAAATTTTAATTTCTTCATTTCCGATAATATTACTAAAATTCAAAATACTTCTCCTAACATTATTCTACTTTGCCAAATAAATTAAAAGGCCAAAATCTAATCCAAACTGTGCCTTCGACTTTATCTAAAGGAATACATCCGAATGCTCTACTATCTGTAGAACCAGCTCTGTTATCTCCCATAACGAATATACAATTCTCTGGAACAACTAAATCATAGAAAGGGTTATTAACATCACCAGCAGTTGTAATTACATTATCCTGAAGATATGGTTCATCTAATTCTTCGCCATTTATATAAACTTTTCCGTCTTTTATTTCTAAATGTTCACCTGGTAATGCAATAACTCGTTTAATATAACTTTCTTTGCCTATTTCTAAGAAATAATACGTAAATTTGCTAAACCAATTTGATGGCTCATTATCATATCTTGCAATTACATTGTCAGTATCGTCAATATCAACTAATTTATCTGATGGAGCTTCTAAGGTAATTATATCGCCCCTTTCAGGCACTTGATGAGTAGTTCTAGTCCATCTATTTAATATAAGACGTTGATTTTCTATTAAAGTAGGTTTCATTGAAGACATTTTAACTACAGTTGGAGTACCAATAAAATATCTAATTAGTAATGCTAATACTAGAGCAACTAATATACATATAATCCATTCTATAGTATCTTTTGTTCTTTCACTTAATTTCATAAATTAATCAAGTCCTTTCAAAAAGTTAATAAATTACTTAAATATTATATAATTTTTTGAACAACTTATCAATGGTTTTTAAAAAAATTACAATAAAAACCGTTGGCAAATAACAAATGATTTAAAGTATAAATTTTTAAATTCAGGAAATGCTAAAAAAAGATTGACAATGAAAAAAAGTTGAATTATCATATAGTTATGAAAAAGTGAGATAGTGTAAGTTTTAACAAAGGAGGACTGTATGGAGAGAATAAAAAAAGAAAAAGGCTCTATTGCAGTTTATGTGTCGATAGTAGTCTTAAGTATGTTGTTTATACTAACAGCAGTATTTTTAACATCTAGTTCAAAAATGAAAACGCAAATTGAAACTTCAATGACAGTAAAGCAATCTTATGAAGTAGACAATCAAAGGGCAGATGAAATATATAATAGCTTAGTAAAAGATGACTCACCACAATATGTTTCTAATGGATTGGTATTGCATTATGATGCAATAAATAATACTGGAAGTGGACATAGTAGTTCTACAACTACATGGAAAGATTTAAGCGGTAATGGAAATGATGGAACTTTATCTAATACTCCTAATAATAATAGATTTTATTGGGAAAATAATAGTTTAACAGTAAGCGGAAATAGTAGTGGATATGGACAATATCATGTTGATACACCATTAAATTTATCAGGAAATGAAAGAACATATATATATACTATAGATGCATCTAATTTAAGTGAACCTAGTGTTATATGGTCGGAAGCTAATAGTAGAAATTTATATGGAATGTTTAATAGATACAATTTTGTATGTAACAGAGGAGCAAACAGCAATCAAGATAATAGATATACTTATTCTTTTAATAGAACGGGAATTTATAGTTATGCAATAAGTTTATCAAGCGATGAAATGAAATTCTACCAAAATGGAGTTCTTGTTAGCACTGTGAGCAATACAGTTGGATTAACTTGTCAAAATAACATTAGATTGTTAGCAAGTAGGTATACTAATGAATATAATCAAAATGTTAATAATTTAAAATTATATAACTTCATGGCTTATGAAAGAGCCTTAACAGATAATGAAATACAACAAAATTATAATATAGACAAAGAAAGATATGGATTTTAATTAAATAAATTAAATGCAAAAATAGTGCGAATCGAAATGAATAGCACTATTTTTTTATTTAAATTTTACATAAACATTGACCTTTTGCCTATTTCCGTATATAATATACGTGTTTAAATTATGCATTTTTATTGAAAACAAAACATGGCAAAAAAGTTGCTTTAATTTTATGAGGAGGAAAATATATGGGAGAGGTTATAGTTATAACATCCGGAAAAGGTGGAGTAGGAAAGACAACTACAACGGCTAATCTTGGTGTGGCTTTAGCACTAAGAAATAAAAAAGTTGCATTAGTAGATACTGATATTGGTTTAAGAAATCTAGATGTTGTAATGGGCTTAGAAAACAGGATAGTATATGACATTGTAGATGTTGTAGAAGGAAAATGTAAATTAAGACAAGCCCTTATAAAAGACAAAAGATTTAACGAATTATTTTTACTACCAGCAGCCCAAACAAGAGATAAAAGTGCAGTTAATGAAGAACAAATGAAAGAACTAATAGGAAAACTAAAAGATGAATTTGATTATATACTAATAGACTGTCCAGCAGGAATTGAACAGGGATTTAAAAATGCTATTGCTGGAGCCAATAGAGCAATTGTGGTAACTACAGCAGAAATATCAGCAATAAGAGATGCAGATAGAATAATTGGATTATTGGAAGCATCAGAAATAAAAAATCCTGAATTAATTATAAATAGAATTAGACCCGCAATGGTAAAAAAAGGTGAAATGATGGATGTTGAGGACATTGTGGATTTATTATCTATTGACTTAATTGGGGTGGTTCCAGATGATGAATACATAATAACTCAAACAAATAAAGGAGAGCCAGTTGTAATTAAGGACAAATCACCATCAGGAAGAGCGTACTTAGAAATAGCAAGGAGAATATTAGGAGAAAGTATAGATGTAACAATTCCTGGAAGAAAAGAAGGTCTATTTAGTAAAATGAAAGGTTTTTTCGCAAAAGGTAAACATTAATACTATTGGAGGTAAGATATGTTCGAGAGCATAACACAGTTTTTTAAGAAATTTAGAAAAAGCGAAAAAGAAGAATCAAAAAGTACTGCAAAAGAAAGATTACATCTGGTCTTAGCACAAGATAGAGCAAATATTTCGGCAGACTTTTTAGAAATGATGAAACAAGAAATTATAGAAGTTATAAAAAAATATATAGATATAGATGAAAAAGCAATAGATGTAAGGTTAACAAATAAGGAAGGAGAAGATGGAAAAATAGGTGCACCTGCTTTATATGCTAACATACCAATTATTACAATTAAAAATGAAGCAAGAAAAGTAGATGGATTAACTAGAAAAGATAATGGTAATCAAATAGAAGATGAAAAAGCTAAAAATGATATAATAAACGAAAGTAAAGAACAAGCAGACATAGAACAGATTGAAAAAGTAGAAAATAATGAAAATATAGATCAAGATAAAAATAAGAAGAATGAAGAATTCGATGAATCGAATAAAAAACAAAAAGTGGAAACAGAAGAAGAATTATCAAGTACACCAAATGAGAATGACAATAAAAATTTAGAAGAGGTTGATAATGAAAAGAAAGATTCTTAAAAATATAGAGTGGGGGATACTAATTTGTACTATCTTACTTGTAGCAATTGGGCTTGTAGCTTTAACCTCTGCTACAAAAAATTCAGATTATGATGAATTAAAAAGACAGATAATGTGGCTAGTTATAAGCTTGCCAGTAATGATAGTAGTTATTTTTATTGATTATAACTTTATAGCGAAAATATCTCCAATACTGTATGGAATTATTATAGTATTATTGATTGGAGTATTATTTACAGAACCAATAAATGGTGCTACAAGCTGGTTTAATATAGGTTCAGCTTCAATTCAGCCGGCAGAGTTTGCAAAGGTTATATGCATATTGACACTTGCATTAGCTATAACAAAAATACAAAAAAACGGAAGAGATGAAATTAGTAGAATAGGAAAATTAGCATTGGTAGTATTAGTATTTATAGTACCAACTCTACTAATAATAAAACAGCCTGATTATGGAACAGCACTTGCTTTTGTTATGGCATTAGTATTTATGCTATTTGTTGCAGGAATAAAAAAGAGATATATTATAACAAGCATATTATTAATAGTAATAGCAGTTCCGCTTTTGTATTTTTTTGTATTACCAGAACATGCAAAAACAAGAATAGATGTATACTTAAATCCAGATATTGACCCGAGAGGAGCAGGTTATAATATAATTCAATCAAAACTCGCAATAGGAGCGGGCGAATTATTTGGAATGGGCTTATTTAAAGGCAACCAGACACAATTAGGTTTTTTATACCCTAAAACTACGGACTTCATATTCTCACTCATTGCAGAAGAAATGGGCTTTATAGTATCGGCAGGAGTAATAATACTGTATGTATTGCTAATTACAAAAACAATTTATGTGGCAAAAACTGCTAAAGATGACTTGGGTTCATATATAGCAATAGGCATAGCAGGAGTGTTTTTCTTTCACATGATAGAAAATATAGGAATGACCATGGGACTTTTGCCTATAACAGGTATTCCATTACCTTTTGTAAGTTATGGAGGAAGTTCACTTCTAAGTAACTTTATAATGATTGGTTTGCTTTTAAATATTTCTGGCAGAAGGAAAAAGGCAATTTTTATAGACTAATGGTCGCTTACGCGTCACTACAAAAATTCTCTATAAATATACATATTACCTAGGTTTAGAACCTAAATTTCTACAAAACCATTATCTAGTAACGGGCTTAAAGCAAGGTATAGATAAAAATCGAAAAATACAAGGAGTTGCAATGTTTTTAAAAAAGTTAAAAATAGGAAATGTAGAATTAAGGAACAATATACTTTTAGCGCCAATGGCAGGTATAACAGACCTGCCATTTAGATTGATATGCGAAAAATATGGAGCAGGCTTAACTTGTACAGAAATGGTTAGTAGTAAAGGTTTGTATTATAATGATGCCAAAACTAAGTTATTGCTAAACACAAAAAATGAGCAAAGACCAGTAGCTGGGCAAATATTTGGTAGCGATATAGAGGCAATGAAGTATGCAGTAGAATATGTGGGAAATTTTGTGGATATAGTAGATATAAATTTCGGTTGTCCTGCACCTAAAATCGTAAAAAATGGGGATGGAAGTAGACTATTGCAAAATTTAGATTTATTAGAACAAATTGCTGTAGAAGCAGTTAAATCCTCTAAAGTACCAGTAACAGCAAAAATACGAAAAGGTTGGGATAAAAATAGCATAGTAGCAGTAGAAGTTGCAAAAATACTTGAAAATGCAGGGATATCAGCAATTACAATACATGGTAGGACAAGAGAAGAATATTATTCTGGAATAGCCGACTGGGAAATCATAAAAAAAGTAAAGGAAGCCGTAAAAATACCAGTAATAGGTAATGGAGATATAAAAAGCAAGGAAGACGCAGAAAGAATGTTTCAAGAAACTGGTGTAGATGGAATAATGATAGGAAGAGCATCAATAGGAAATCCTTGGATATTTGAAGAGATTATAAACTATTTAAGTGGAAAAGAGCAAAGAAAGATTACAAATAAAGAAAGATTAGACGTAATATTAGAGCATATTAATCTAGCAATAGCAGAAAAAGGAGAAAATATAGCTATAAAAGAAATGAGAAAACATTTAGCTTACTATGTTAAAAATGGAAAGGATGCAAGCAAATTAAGAGAAAAAATAAACAAAATTGATGAAAAACAAGAATTAGTAGATTGTCTAAATGAATACTTTAAAGATATATAAAATATAATGAAATAGGTTAGTTTATGACCTATTTTTTTTATTCTTTTTCAACCAAATTTACGACTTAAGAAATGGATGTGATTAAAATTGAAATTAAAAAATAAAACGAAAATAATTTTGCTTGTGTTAATTGTAATAATAATTTTTTTAGCTTTTTTTCTAAAAAATAATTATAAGAATTTAAAAGTTGGTAATAATATGAGTAACAAAAGTATTGAGGAATTTGAACAATATATTTTAAATATCAGCTCATACGAGGCAAAAATAGAAATGATAGTAAATAGCAATAAAACTACTAATAAATATGTAATTTTACAAACTTATGAGAAACCGAATAAGACAAAGCAAACGGTTATAGAACCAAGCAATATTGAAGGTTTAGAAACAGAATATGATGGACAAAACCTTATAATAAAAAATACAAAACTAAATTTAAGTAAAATATATGAAAATTATGAGAACTTAGTAAATGATTGTATGACATTAGAATCATTTATATCAAGTTATGACACATTAAAAGAAAAAAATAAAACGAAAATTTATGAAGAAAATGACAATGTAATAATGGAGGTAGAAGAAGAAACTAATAATTATATATACAATAAAACATTATATATATCCAGAGAGACAGGGATTCCATCTAAATTATTGGTAGAAGATATTAACGGAGAAGAAGTGGTTTACATATTATATAATGAGATAGAAATAAAATAATTTATATGTTTATATCTCAAGCTGATGTTGAAATATATCAAAAAATAGACCTTAAATATACAAACTAGTAGGAGTGAAGAATATGGTAATAAAAAGAGGAGATATGTTTTATGCAGATTTAAGCCCAGTTGTAGGATCTGAGCAGGGAGGGATAAGACCTGTTTTAATAATCCAAAATGATATGGGAAATAAACATAGTCCAACAGTTATAGCAGCAGCAATCACATCACAAACAGGAAAGACAAAATTACCAACACACATAGAGATAGGATCACAAAATAATGGCTTAAAGGCAGATTCTGTTGTTTTAGCAGAACAGATTAGAACAATAGACAAAAGTAGACTAAAAGAAAAAATAGGTCATATAGATGATGAGAATATAATTTCACAAGTAAACAATGCTCTTGGGGTTAGCTTTGGACTAGAATGAAAAATAGAAGGATGATTCTATATATATCAGAGTGCAAGATAGTAAGGCAAAATAGGAATCATCCTTTATATTAATATTTTTCTATATTTTTTAAACTTCTAACTTTTTAATAATTTTAATTTCATTATAGAGTTTTCTAACTCTATCACTACGCATGTCTAAAGCACCTTTATAGTCTTCGTATACTTGCTTAAAATTATCAAAATTTTCATCTGCAAGAAAAAGCATTCTCATACCATCTTTATAATACTGCTTCTTTTTATCAGTTTTGGCTTCGTTCATTTTGTCATTATACTTCATAACCAACTCTAATCTTTTTATATTGTCCTTTAAATAATCTAAATAATCATACAAACAACTAATTTCATATAAAATATCATCAATAACAACTTTAAATAATATTTTCAAAACACGTTTGTTAATTTTTCCAACTTTAGAATTTTGAGACAAATGATCCAAAGCAAGAAATTTTGGGTCTGGCTGTGCATCTTTAATTAAATCTTTTAAAGTTTCAGAAATATTAACGTGAGTAGTGTACTGTCTTTTAGTAACGATTGCATCATACTCATCTGCTACACGAATTATTTGTGCTTCCATTGGAATTTTTGTAATACCATTTGGATATCCAGTTCCATTTAATGCCTCATGATGGTCTAAAGCACCAATTGCATAGGGCCTAAGTTCTGGGTCTTTCATGCACATCTCATAGCCTTGAGTTGTATGAGTTTTCATTATTTCAAATTCTTCATCAGTCAATCTATCTGGCTTATTTAAAATTTCTGATGGAATAAATAATTTACCTATATCATGTAAATATGCACAAATTGTACAGTAAACAGTAAACTTTTGATTAAAATGAAAATATTCGCAAATTCTACAAACCAAAT
Organism: uncultured Clostridia bacterium; assembly: GCA_944391835.1. Classification (GTDB taxonomy): domain Bacteria; phylum Bacillota; class Clostridia; order TANB77; family CAG-508; genus CALXVA01. The sequence continues at coordinate 18,418 of CALXVA010000009.1, forward strand.
TTGCAACATTTTCGCTATGCCTTCTAGTAAAGAAGTCTAAACCACCTAAAATATCTAATTGGTATCTCATTGTCTTATCAAGGTTATATGACTTTAAATTGACTGGACTATAAAAATCAAATTTTTCGTTTTTCATAAGCTTTCTCCTATGTTTAATAATACAATTTAATAATACTATAAAATGAAAAAAAATACAAGACCAAAAAATTTAAAAAAATGAATAATAAAAAAATTATCGCACATAATAATACCATAAGATTGATATTAGTTGAAATAAGAGTAATATAAGATGTTCGATATGATGTTTTATATTGTTCGAGCAAAGATATATAATAGTGTAATGACCTTATATTATTATATGTCGGCGATGAGAGTATATTATTTGTACGTAAGCTGTACTAAAGTTATATTTACTTATTTTAATTTAGTTTGTAGATGTAATTTAATCTATGTATGGTTAAAATATATGTAATATATTCAAAGTTAAGATTGTTCTTGTATTTTATAATGGTTGTTACTAGTCCCTCGGCTGGACGAATATGGTTATTATGGGTGCATTAATAGTCGAGCAACTGATTAATATATTTAAGAACTAGCTTATTTATACAGCAATGTGTATTAGGTTACAAATTAGGTATATTGGTTTTAGCTGGAGATTAATATCAGTTTTATAGTAAATTTGGGCAAATAGAATTATTTCTGTTTGTCCAAATTTTTAAATCATCACAAAATCTCGAAATAAAACACCACAAAATACAGAAATAAAACTCCTCAAAATTCGGAAATAAAATACCTCAAAATGTTGAAATAAAATTGAATATAATGTATAATATATAAAGGAAGTGGTTGTGATGAAATATATAAAAAGAATTATAGATAAAGAAATAAGAGAAAAATTAAGTATAACAGGTGCTGTTGTGATAAAAGGCCCAAAATGGTGTGGAAAAACAACTAGTGCTAAGCAAATTGCAAAAAGTATTATAGAAATGCAAAACCCTGATTTGCAAGAAAACTATATTGAATTAGCAAATACAAAACCATCACTATTATTAGAAGGAGAAAAGCCTAGACTTATAGATGAGTGGCAGCTTGCTCCGAAATTATGGGACGCGGTAAGATATTCTATAGATAAAAGTAGTATGGTTAATCAATTTATTTTAACAGGCTCTGCAACACCTAATAATAATGTAACAATGCATAGTGGAGTTGGAAGGTTTTCATTTGTAACAATGAAACCGATGACTTTAGCTGAAAGTGGAGATTCTAATGGTAGAATATCTCTTGAGGATATAAAAAAAGGTAAAAGGAACATTGATGGAATAACAACGGATTTAACGTATGAAAAAATTGCTTATGTACTTTGCAGAGGTGGCTGGCCTAATTCACTAAAATTATCAGAAAAGCAATCGTTAGAAGTGCCAAAAAACTATATAGAAGTACTATGTGAATCAGATATTTCAAGAATTGATGGTGTAAAAAGAAATCCATTACTTGCTAAAGCTATTTTAAAAGCTTATGCAAGGCAAGTATCTACTATAGATTCAATGCAATCTTTAATTGACGATGTAAGAGCTAATTATGCTGATGTTAGTGATAAAACAATTATGGATTATTTAGATGTTTTGAAAAGATTATTTATTATAGAGGAAATAGAAGCATGGAATCCAAATATTAGAAGCAAAACATCGATTAGAACATCACCTAAAAAGAGTATGATAGATCCATCCCTTGCGGTAGCTGCATTGGGTGCTTCACCAAAAGATATTATGTTAGATATTAGAACATTTGGGTTACTTTTTGAGAATTTAGTGAATAGGGATTTAAGTGTATATGCAAATTCTATAGGTGGAACTTTAAGACATTATAGAGATAGATATATGTTAGAATGTGACAATGTAATACATTTTGATGATGGAACTTATGCTTTAATAGAAACTAAACTTGGTGGTACAAGAATAAAAGAAGCAGAGGAGCATTTAATCACACTAAAGAACTTGATTTTAAAAAATCAACCTAAATTAGGAGAACCTGAGTTTATGATGGTAATTACAGGTACAGAGTTAGCATATACTACAGAAAATGGAATATTGGTTGTTCCAGTAGGTTGTTTAAAATAATAGTATCACTCTATAAATAGAAATAGAAAGGCTGTGAAAAAATGTTAATAAAAAATGGAAATGTTATCATCTTTGAAAATGATGATGTAAAAGTAAAAAAACTAGATATAAGAATTAATGGAGATACCATAGAAGAAATTGAAGAAAAATTAGACGAAAAATTAGGTGAAAAAGTAATAGATGCCACAGATAGAGTAGTTATGCCTGGGCTGATAAATACTCATGCACATATTGCAATGAGCATTTTTAGAGGTACGTTTGAAGGATGCGATTTGTATACTTGGCTTAATGAAAAAATTTGGCCAATAGAAGCAAAATTAACAGAAGAGCAAGTGTATGACGCAACGATGCTTTCAATTTTAGAAATGATTTCAACTGGAACTACTTGCGTAAATGACCATTATTTCTTTTCAAAGCAAATAAGGAAAGCATTAGAAGAAAGTAAAATGAGAGCAGTAATTACAAGAGTTCTTATGGATAATGACGGAAAAGAGGCATCTGAAAATAGAATAAATGAGTTTGTAGATTTATATGAGTCTAGAGATAGGAATAATGATTTAATAACATATTCTGTAGCTCCACATGGGTTATATACATGTTCTGGAGAAGTTCTAGCAAAATCTAGTGAACTTGCTTTAAAATATAATTTACCAATCCACGTTCATTTTTTAGAAAGTATAAATGAAATAGAGAGCATTAAAGAGCTACATGGCGATACCGGTGCAAATGTATTAAAAAAATATTTTGATGGATTGCACATTATTCTTGCACACGGAGTAAAAATTTCTGATGAGGATATTAAAGTATTAAAAACATTAGATTGTGGTATTGCACATTGTCCAATTTCAAATTTAAGACTCGGTTGCAAAATTGCAGATACTACAAAATATTTAGATGAAGGCTTAAATGTGGCATTAGGGACAGACGGGCAAGGCTCTGGAAATAATTTGGATATGTTTGAGGCAATGAAAATAGCAGGATTAATACAAGGTGGAATTCATGAAAATGAAAAACGAATTAATGCAAAGGATGTAATAAAAATGGCAACAATAAATGGAGCTAAGCTACTAGGACTAGAAAATAAAACAGGAAGTATAGAAGTGGGAAAAAAGGCTGATATAATAATTGTGGATATATCAGATGAATTAGATAATGTAAAAATGCTTCCTAATGTAGACATTGTTTCAAATTTAGTATATAATGCAGATGGTAAAAATGTCGATACAACAATAGTTAATGGACAAGTTTTAATGGAAAATAGAAATGTAAAGATTATAGATACGAATAAAGTGGTAAAAAAAATAAAAATTAAAAGTAAATAAAAAAATGGTGATAAATACTTAAAATACAGTATTCTATTATTAGTAGACCGGAAAAATATCAACCAAAAGTACGAATTTAATTCGTTCTATATAAAATTTACCTTTGTTATCATATATTTGTAATTTTTTAGAGAAGGGATAGAATATGAAAAAAGCGAAGGTAATAAAAATTGGAAAAAATATTCAAGCTCTAAGGAAAAGTCATGGATATACACAGGAAAAACTAGCAGAGGCAGTGGAGTGCTCACCTAGATATATTGGGGATATTGAACAAGATAGATCGAAACCCTCGTATGAAGTGCTAGTAAGAATTTGTAACACATTTCATGTAGGGCTAGATGAAATATTTTGTGAATATCTTGATGTAAAAGGGAAAAAGCAAATTAATAGTGCATTGTTTGGATTTGACAAGTTAAAGCCAAATAATCAAGAAACAATAGTGCATCTGATTGAATATTTCAACAAAGCAAGTGAAGAAAGTGCCTTATAAAATTTTAAACATATAAAACTTAAAGATAGTAGGTAAATACTTTTTGCCTGCTATTTTTCATTTTAAAAATTTTCATTGCAAAAAGACTAAGTAAATGATAAAATACATCTATGAGATAAATTTGATTTGAAAAATCTAATGAAGAAACATAAATAAAAATAAATATACAAAAAGACTAAGTAGGTGTAAGCATGTATTTAAAAAGATTAGAACTACAAGGATTTAAGTCCTTTGCAGATAAAACAGTATTAGAATTTAAAAGTGGTATAACATCAGTAATAGGCCCAAATGGCTCTGGAAAAAGCAATATTTCAGATGCTATTCGTTGGGTTTTAGGTGAGCAAAGTATGAAGTCTTTAAGAGGTTCAAAGTCAGAGGACGTTATTTTTGCAGGTACTCAAGCCAGAAAGTCGCTTGGCTTTGCAGAGGTGTCTATGGTTATAGATAATACTGATGGAAAGCTTCCAATAGAGTATTCAGAAGTTACTGTAACAAGAAAGATATATAGAAGTGGTGAAACAGGTTACTTTATTAACAAAACACCTTGTAGGCTAAAAGATGTGTTAGAACTTTTTATGGACACAGGAATTGGAAAAGATGGATATAGCATAATTGGGCAGGGAAAAATAGATGAAATTTTAAGCAATAAATCAGAAGATAGAAGAAAAATATTTGAAGAAGCTGCAGGAATAGTAAAGTATAGAACTAGAAAAGAAGAGTCAGAAAAAAAGCTTGAGCAAACTAAATTAAACTTGCTTAGAATAAACGATATTTTATCAGAAATAGAATCAAATATAGAGCCTTTAAAACTACAAGCAGATAAGGCAAAAAAGTATTTAGACTTGCGTGAAGAATTAAAAAATATAGAAGTTGGACTTTTTTTGTACAATATTTCGGAGTACAAAGAAAAATTAGAAAAGATAGTAGAAGATATACAAATAGTAGAAGAGCAAAATACAGCAGAAAATGAGAAAATGCAAAATCTTCAAGATGCAAAACAAAAATTAAAAGATGAAATTGATGAAATTACTGCTAAAATTGAAGAAATGCAAAATCTAAGTTTTGAGAGCACAAATAAAATAGAAAAAATAAATTCCGAAATTGGAATATCAAAAGAAAGAATACAAAATAACCAAGCAAATAACGAAAGATTAACAAACGAAATAGCAGAAATTAAGCAAAGAATTGTAGAGTTAGAAGATGAGCAAAAGCAAAAATTAAGTAAGAAAGAAGACCTTGCATCTAACAGAGAGAAATTCCAAAAAGAACTAGATGAGAAGCAAAAAGAATTAGAAGAACTAACTAAAAAATTATCTGATAAAGAGCTAGAAATAGAAGAAAAGAAACAGAAAATTGAGCAAGACACAGATAAAAAGTACGAAATTGCTTCAGAAATAAGTAGTATAGATGCAAATGTAGAGAATATAGAAAAAAGAGAAAGAACAGCTAATGCAGAAATACAAAGTCTAACTTTAGAAATAGATAGTGCTAGAAATCAAAAACAAGAGATGTCAAAAGCATTTTATGAGATTGAAGCTAAAAAAAATGAATTAGCAAATAGCCTTAAAGAAAAGTCTGACAAAAAAGAAACTAGTATGCAAAAAATTAAGGATTATGATACCACTCTAAATAATTTAGCTTATGAGACTAATATGAAGGAATCTAGACTAAAGTTCTTAATTGAAACAGAGCGTGAAAAAGAGGGCTATACTAGAAGCGTTAAATCTTTGCTAACAGCTTGTGAAAAGGATACCAAATTAAATAAAGGTATAAATGGAGTTTTAGCAAACTTAATATCAGTAGACAAAAAATATGAAATTGCTATAGAAATGTGCTTGGGACAAGCTACTCAAAACATAGTTACAGATACAGAAGAGGATGCAAAAAAATTAGTTGAGTATTTAAGAACAAATAAATTAGGAAGAGCATCTTTCTTACCAGTTTCTTCTGTAAAAGGTAGAAAATTAGACAGAATTATAAAAAACAGTACAGAGGGCGTAATTGGAGTTGCATCAGACCTAGTAAAATGCGACAAAAAATATGAACAAATTATACTTAACTTACTTGGTAGAACTTTAATTGTAGAAAATATGGACACTGCAATTCAAATGGCAAAATTAAATTCGTATTCATTTAGAATAGTCACTTTAGAGGGAGATATAATAAGTAATACTGGTAGCATAACTGGTGGTTCTATACAAACAAAAACTGTAAATATCTTGGGAAGAAATAGAGAAATAGAAGAGCTAGAAAAAACTCTAAAAGAATTAAAAGAAAAGAAAGAAAAATGTACTAAAGAAAAGGCTGAATACACAGAATCTGTTACAGATGTAATAGAAGAGGTAACAAGACTTGAAAAAGAATTACAAGATATAGAGGTAGTATATGCCACAGAAAACCAAAAAATATTAAATGCTGGGGATAGTATAGCAAAATTAGAAGCAAGAAGGGACAAGCTAAAAAAAGAAGTAGAAGAACTATCAAAACAAAAAATTGATAATGGAACTCAAAAAGAAGAAAAACAAGAAGCAATAAACGACTTAAGCAAAGAAATAGAGGCTTTAAGCAAAGTGGTAGAAGAATTTGCTTTAAATAATAAAGATAATCAAAAATACATAGATGACTTAAACTTCGATATAACAAACTTAAAAATTTCGGTAAATTCTTTTGATGAAAGTGGAAACTCAATAGATGAAATAGTAGAAAGAATAAAGCAAGACATAGAAAATAACAAACAAAGTATAGCAAATAAAGAAGAAAGCATAAATAAAGCAAATGAGGAAAAGGCAAATTTAGAAGAGTCAATCACAAATTTAGAAGAGCAAATAAAACAAATAAGAGCAGATGTAGAAAATAGTGCTAATATTGTAGAAACTTTAAAAGCAAATAGACTAGGAGCAAACGAAAAACTAAAAAAAGCAGAGGAAGAAATAAGCTCACAATTTAACACTATAGAAGACATAAAAGGACAGCTAGTAAAACTAGATGTGCGTAAGACAAAACTAGAGCAAGACTTAGAGCAAGTGGTAAACAACTTGTGGGTAGAATACGAGCTAACACCAAACAATGCAGAAGGATATAAAAAGCCAGAAAATGTGCAAAAAGCAGCACGAGATGTAAATAGCTTGCGTACACAAATAAAGGAACTTGGAAGCATAAATGTTGATAGTATAGAAGAATACAAAAAGACTAAAGAAAGATACGACTTTATGTGTGAGCAAAGACTAGACTTGGAAAATACAACAGTTAAACTTAGAAATATCATTTCGGAAATGACACAAACAATGAAAGAACAATTTATAGAGAAATTTAACGAAATAAACAAAAACTTTAACGAAGTATTTGTAGAATTATTTGGTGGAGGAAAGGCAGAACTTAAGTTAGAAGATGAAAATAATGTACTAGAATGTGGAATAGACATACAAGCACAACCAACAGGAAAAAAATTACAAAATATGATGCTTTTATCTGGTGGAGAAAAAGCCTTTACAGCAATAGCACTTTTATTTGCAATATTAAAAATAAATCCAGCACCATTCTGTGTACTAGACGAAATAGAAGCTGCACTTGATGATGTAAACGTATATAGATTCGCTGAATACCTAAAAAAATTCAGCAAAGAAACACAATTCCTAGTTATAACTCACAGAAAAGGAACAATGGAAGCAGCAAATACAGTATATGGCGTAACAATGGAAGAAAACGGAGTAAGTAAATTGCTATCTATGAAATTAGGGTAAAAAATAACTAATAGCAAAAAATGTATTGACAATTATTGTAAATATGTTAAAATAATTTAACACACTAGATAAATAAAATTGATATTATGTTAATTGTATGTTATAATAATATAGATATCGCATATAATAAAATAGGAGTTGATACGTATGGCAACAAAAAGTTTTTTGAAGAATATTTCTATAAAGAGTAAAACATCAGCAACAGCTTTTATTGATGCACTAGAAAATGCAGAAGGCAAAAAGAAAAAGAGTGTAAAAGTTGACAAAGCAATAGAAACTGTAAAAGATGAAAATACAATAAGGAAGATATTTAAAAGATAAATTTGAAAGGATATAAAATAATAAATTTAAAAGATATCTATAATGCAATGGGAGAGAAAGAAACAAAAGATATACTTAAAGACTTTAATTGTGAATTGAATAAAGATGTAGAATACTTTTTACAGCATAAAGCAATAGAATTTTCAAAACAAGATATAGCTGAAACCTTTATTGTAACTAGCTCATATAAGGAAAAAGACGTTATTGTAGGATATTTTTCTATTGCAAATAAAGGAACTAGCATTAAGAAAATATATTTAAGCAATACAAAGAAAAAACGCCTTTTAAAATATGCAAAGTATGATAATGAAAGTAAAAGCTATGTTATAGCCCTGCCTTTAATAGGTCAATTAGGGAAAAATTATTAAAAATTAGTCATAAATTTAAGACTGCTCGCATATATATTTAATATAACCTTAAACAAAGGAGAGTTGATATATATGTGGCAGTCTTTTAATGTGGGCGAAGTTGCGCGAAAACTTAGGACAAACATCGAGAGAGGATTAAGCAAAGAAGAGGCAGAAAATAGGAGAAACAAACATGGACCGAACAAGCTAGAAGAAAAGAAAAAGGAAAACATTTTAATTAGATTTATAAAAGAATTTAAGGACTTTATGATAATTATTCTAATAATAGCTGCAATTATCTCAGCAGTTGTGTCATATATGCAGGGACAAAATGATTACATAGATTCTATAATTATCATAGCAATCGTAGTTTTAAATGCTATTATGGGACTAGTTCAGGAAGCAAAGGCAGAAAAGTCGTTAGAGGCATTAAAAGATATGTCTGCACCAGTAGCAAAAGTAAGACGTGACGGTAGAATTTTAACTATAAAAGGCACAGAAGTTGTTCCTGGAGATATAGTGTTATTAGAAGCAGGAAACTATGTGCCTGCAGATTGTAGATTGATAAATAGTTACAATTTAAAGGTAGAAGAATCAAGCCTAACAGGAGAAACAGTACCTGTAACAAAAGATGCTGAGGTATTACTAGACAGTAAAACACCAATTGGAGACACCTTAAATATGGCATTTGCAAATACAATAGTGGTAAATGGACATGCAGAAGCAATAGTTACAGAAACAGGAATGAATACAAAAGTTGGCCAAATTGCAAAAATGATTATAACAAATGAGGCACCAGAAACGCCAATTCAAAGAAAACTTGGAGAAGTGGGAAAAACTCTAGGAATTGCTTGCTTATGTATATGTGCTTTTATATTCGTTATAGGAATACTTAAAAAGATTGAACCAGTAGAAATGTTTATGACTTCGGTTGGACTAGCAGTAGCAGCAATTCCAGAAGGTTTGCCAGCTATAGTAACTATAATGTTATCTATTGGTGTAACAAGAATGGCAAAGAAAAATAGCATAGTAAGGAAACTGCCGGCAGTTGAAACTTTAGGAAGCAGTAGCGTAATTTGTTCAGATAAAACAGGCACACTTACTCAAAACAAAATGAAGGTTACTAAAATAATGGATTTAAAAGGAGAAAGCTTAGACATTCAAAAAAATCTAATTTTAGAATTAGGCACAATGTGTACAGATGTGGAAGAAGATGTGGGAGAAGCCACAGAACTTGCAATTATAAATGCAGCGAGAGAACAAGGCAAGTATAAAGAAAGGCTGTATCAAAAATTTACTAGAATAAATGACATACCATTTGACTCAGACAGAAAAATGATGAGTACAATACATAAAATAGGTTCTGAGATAATAGATTTATCTACCCATAGTGACGAATGGAATAATGAAAGTAATTTAATAGGAAATACACACGATAATATGTATTCCAATAGTAACTTAAATAATGAAACTACAAAAAATAGTAATTCATCAGATTTAAAAATATTAGACTTGATACATAATAGCAATGATAAATTTTTATGCATAACCAAAGGAGCACCAGAGGTTATACTTAAAAACTGCTCTAAATACTATTTGAATGGACAAATTAACATCTTAAATGATGAAAGCATAAGAAAAATAGAAAAAATAAATAGTGCAATGGCAGAAAATGCGTTAAGAGTAATAGCAGTAGCATATTCGAGTATGCCCAGACTTCCAACAAATATAGATAGTGAAAGCCTAGAACGAAACTTAACCTTTGTCGGGTTAATAGGTATGATAGATCCTCCAAGGGAAGGCGTAAAGGAAGCAGTACAAAGTTGCAAGAAAGCAGGAATAAAAACTGTTATGATTACAGGCGACCATATTTTAACAGCAAAGGCTATAGCAAAAGAACTAGGCATATTGGGAAACAACGACTTGGCTATAACAGGAAAAGAACTTGACAAAATTTCAAAAAGTGAATTAGAAAAAAATATTTCTAAATATTCTGTATTTGCAAGGGTGTCTCCAGAACATAAAGTGCGAATAGTAGAGGCATTTCAAAAAACAGGTGCAGTAGTTGCAATGACAGGAGATGGTGTAAATGATGCACCTGCACTAAAAAAAGCAGACATAGGAATTGCTATGGGAAAAAACGGCACAGATGTTGCAAAAAATGCAGCAGATATGATTTTAGCAGATGATAATTTTGTAACTATCGTTGAGGCAGTAAAACAAGGAAGAAATATTTTTGATAACATAAAAAAAGCTGTGCACTTTTTAATTTCTACTAATATAGGTGAAATAGTAACAATATTTATGGGATTACTACTAGGACTAAAATCACCACTACTCGCAATACAACTGCTATGGATAAATTTAGTCACAGACTCATTACCGGCTATTGCAATAGGGTTAGAATCTCCAGACAAAAACATAATGAACCAAAAACCACGTAATAGCAGAAAAGGCATATTTGCAGATGGATTATGGAGCAAAATTATACTAGAAGGAATAATGCTAGGAATGCTAACATTAGTAGCATTTAGTGTAGGTAATAACTTGTATGGTTTAGAAGTGGGCAGAACAATGGCATTTGTAGCAATGGCAATGTTAGAATTAGTACATAGCTTTAACGTAAAAAGCGAGGAATCAATATTCAAAGTTGGAATATTGGAAAACAAATACTTAATAGGTGCATTTATATTAGGCACTCTTCTACAAGTAGTTGTAGTAATGGTACCAGCATTTGCAAGCGTATTTAGTTTAGTATCATTAACTGGAACACAATGGTTATACACTTTAGGCATATCAACTTTACCTGTTATAATAATAGAAGCACAAAAACTATTAGATAGCAGATTAAAAGCTGGTAGGGGTGTTAAAGTATTAGAAAAAAGAAGAATAACAAGTTAAAAATCGTGGACAAAAGGGACATTCCTTTTTGTCCACGATTTTCCATAGATAGTAATTTTAACCAAAAGTCAATAGTTGAAAAAACGAGAAAAAATGAGGAAAAACGAGGAAAAGTGAGGAATGTATACCATAAATTCGAATTGAGAAATTGCCAAAAGTCTCAAAATAAGTCAAAAAACGAGAAAAAAGAATATATAATTTGAAATTGCATAGAATATGTAGTATAATAGAATTTGTCACGTTGCAAAAAGGAGTGTGAAAAATTATTCTAAACAGGAAAATTAAATACTGTACAAAAGAAATTATTAGGCTTATAAATATAGTAGCAATTGCACTGTTTATAATAACGATAATAGTTCTATTCAAATTCAACTTAGTATGCGAAGTAACCATCGCAGGAGAAACTGTTGGATATGTAGCAAACAAAAACGAATTTGAAAAAGAAGTAGATAATATAATAAATAAAGAAGAAGAGGCAAAACTATTTACTACAATAGAAGATATGCCAGAATATAAGTTCAAATTAGTTGATAAGGCAGAACAAACTAATGAAGAGACAATATTAGCCAAGTTAGAAGAAAATTCTGAAACAACATATAAATTATATGCCGTGACGTTGGATGGTGAAGAAAAAACCGTTTTAGCAAGCTTAGAAGAAGCTGAAAAGATTGTTGATGAAATGACAGAAAAATATGAAGACGATTTAGAGTTAGATATTGGTATAGTTGATGTTATAACAACCGACAAAGAAGACGAAAGCACAGTAAAAGTTGCAACAGCAACTTTAGACAGTGATATAGAAAATAAAATAGAAGAAATAGAAGAAGAAATTGCTTTACAGCAAGAAATACAATCTCATACAGTACAAGGTGTGTACTTAGAGGTTACACCAGTTTCTGGTATAATAACATCCAGATTTGGTAACAGAGAAAGTATAAGAAGCTATGGGCATACTGGATTAGACATTGCAGCACCAGCAGGAACACCAATTAGAGCAGCAGCAGGTGGAACAGTTACATTTTCAGGATACAGTGGTGGATATGGTTACGTGGTAAAAATGGATAATGGAAATGGCGTAGAAACATATTATGGACACTGTAGCGCGTTATATGTATCAACAGGCGAAGAAGTTGAGGCAGGAGATGTAATTGCAGCCGTGGGTTCTACTGGCAACTCAACAGGTAACCACTTACACTTTGAGGTAAGAGTAGACGGAGAAGAAGTAAACCCACAAAATTATTTGTATAATGAGTAAAATAAGACTAGGCGTTTATGCCTAGCCTTTTGTTTGTGTGCCAAGAATTAGTGTGTTATAATGGTTGTATAATTTACAATTCAAAATTGTAATATTTTTGCTAGGTTAGAGTGGGCTTATAAAAAAAGTATGAAAATATGGAATGGAGAGTACTTTGAGTTAGAAATTCTTAAATAATTTTATGGAAAGAGTTCATCTCTGATGGAAGGGTGCCATAAAATTATTTTAGAATTTTTACGAAAAAGTAGCTGGACCGACATATTTGAAATACTTTTTTTAGGAGTTTACTCTAACCTATAATAAAAAAACAATAATTGTAAATTATATAACCATTATAACACACTAATTCTTAATATAATTTAAACTTTTTAATTGACTTTAGCAAATATAAGTTATAAAATAATAAAATAGTAATATATATTTTAGAAAAACACAAAAAACGGAGGAGTCAAAATGATTATTCTACTAGATGCAATGGGTGGAGATAATGCACCAGATGCAAATATAAAAGGAGCAGTAAAAGCAATAAATCAAATATCAGCAAAAGTGGTTTTAATAGGCAAAGAAGAGGTTATAAAACAACGTATAAAAGAGTTATATGGCAAAGATAATATAAATGACATATCTCCAAGACTTAGCATAAAGAATGCTACAGAAACAATAGAAATGGAAGATATACCAACACAGGCAATAAAGCATAAAAAAGATTCATCAATGGTAGTTGGATTTAATATGCTAAAATCTGGTGAAGGTGATGTGTTTATTTCTGCCGGTAACTCAGGTGCATTGCTTACAGGAGCAACACTTCTAGTAGGAAGAATCAAAGGAATAGATAGACCAGCTCTAGCAGGAATTTTGCCAGCATA
>CALXVA010000010.1 GCA_944391835.1 uncultured Clostridia bacterium
AAAAACCTTTATTTAATGGACTTTTCTCTTGGATTAGTAAATTCAGTTAAATGTGGAATTTACTTTCATATTTAACCAAAAATTGGGCAGAAATTGATTATCCATAAGTGAACTCAATGAGTTCGTGTAATGTTTATTTGGTGGAGATGAGGAGAGTCGAACTCCTGTCCAATAACCCATCCATACAAACTTCTCCGAGTGCAGTTTGTTAAAAAATTCCCTAAAAATAAACTAACAAACAAATTTAAAATCTAGGTAGCCAAATAATTACCCTTTATTCCTATGGCACAGAATAAATTCGTTTCCTACTATTTTGTCGCCTTATCTCTAACCGTAGGCAATTAAAGTAAGACGTGCCGCTAAACTTAAGCAGCGTAAGCTAATTCTCTATTATTATCAGCGTTTATTTTTAAATTTCGCTTTTTTTTAGTGGCCGAAGCGACCATCCACTACTCGCTATTCGTACTTCAAAGTTACTGTCGAAACCAAATACATCCCCAAGTAACAATATTTATTATACTATAAAATTAAAAAAATAACAATATATTTAGAAAAACTTCAGCATTAAAAATTAAATAGAATAAGAAAATCCTGCAAGAATATGTTACTATTCATGCAGGACTGCTTACAACGATTTACAATTATTCTTTAATTAATTTCAAAGATTGTTTTATCAAATTGCCTTTTGCGTCGTATTTCTGCCACAATATCATTTGAATCATATCTCCTTTTTTGACACTTTCATATAAATTCCTGTCATCTAAAGTTTCAGAATACCCATTGTACTCAACTGTTACCCAATATCCAGCTGGTTGAATTAAATGTTTTATTGCTACAGATTTTGTATGAGGATTGTAAGTATTTATCGAATAAATTCGAATAGGATTATATGTCATGATTGTGACTTTAGCATTTACCATAGTCTGTTTAGCAAAGAATAAATATCTGCTTTTATAAATAGCAAAACTACTTAATGCTAAAGAAAGTAATAAAGCAAACCGTTTCATAATAACCTCCTTGTAATTACTCTGAGGGTTGTGCTTACGAATAAGTGTATTTTCAAAAGCACAATAAAAATTGTACTCACCATATTATACAATATTTTACATATAATAACAAGCAATAAAAAAATCTAAAAAAATTTATCAAAAAATGTTTACTTTTAATATATTTTTGTATACAATATATTTATTGAAACGAGAAATCAAAAGAAAAAATGAAAGGGGCTATAGCCAATGAAAATATTGATGCTAACATGGGAATATCCACCAAGAATAGTTGGAGGAATTGCAAGAGTAGTGCATGATTTATCAAAAAGATTGATAAAAGATGGACACGAAGTTACAGTAGTAACATATAAGGATGGAGATACACCATATTATGAGAACGATAAAGGTGTAGAAGTATATAGAGTAGACAACTACATGATACATCCAAATAACTTTATAGACTGGATTTTGCAACTTAACTTTAATTTAACAGCAAAAGCTACAGAAATAATGAATAAAAAAGGAAAATTCGATGTAATACATGCACACGATTGGCTAGTAGCAAATGCAGCAAAAACATTAAAAAATTCATTTAATATTCCAGTAGTATCTACAATACATGCTACAGAATCTGGCAGAAATTCTGGAATACATGATGAAACACAAAGATACATAAATGATACTGAATGGCTTTTAACTTATGAATCAACAGAAGTAATAGTTAACAGCAATTATATGAAAAGTCACGTACAAGGTCTTTTTGGATTACCATTTGATAAAATAAATGTAGTGCCAAATGGAATTAACTTAAACAACTTTACAGGAATAGATAGAGATTATGATTTCAGAAGACAATACGCAATGGACAACGAAAAAATAATACTTTATTTAGGAAGATTAGTGTATGAAAAAGGTGTACAACATTTAATATCAGCAATGCCTAAAATCTTAGCAAACTATCATGATGCTAAATTAATAATTGCTGGAAAAGGTGGAATGCTTGATGAACTAAAAGCACAAGCAGAAAATATGGGCCTTGCAAATAAAGTATACTTTACAGGATACTTAAATTCAAAACAAGTACAAAAAATGTATAAATGCGCTGATGTAGCAGTATTCCCAAGCACATACGAGCCATTTGGAATAGTGGCACTAGAAGCAATGTTAGCAGGAGTTCCAACAGTAGTATCAGATGTAGGAGGCTTAAACGAAATAGTAGATCATAGAGTAGACGGTATGAAGAGTTATGCAGGAAACCCAAACTCAATAGCAGATTCAGTATTAAGCTTACTATTTGATGCAGGACTTTCAGCTAATGTAGCTAAAAAAGCAAAGGCAAAAGTAAAAGAGCAATTTAATTGGAACAAAATAGCACAAGATACACATTATATATATGAAAAAGCAATTTGCAAAACTATGGCAGAAAGACAAGCAGAGCAAATTGCACAAGAAAAAGCAAAAAAAGCAAGCAAAGCAAAAAATACAGAAAAAGAAATTACAAATCTACTTACATTCAGAAAGAAACATGCCTATGCTTAATTTTGGCACCTTGGTGCCTGTCACCAAAGTGCCATTTGGCACTTTTGGGGACAGGCTTAAAATAAAAACAAGCTTGTCATCTTTGGGGACAGACATAAATGAGACAAAATTGTGTGCCTTTGACGGACAGGCTCTTTTCTGGCATTTTTGTCAGTTTTAGAGGCAGTCCTCTTGAAAATATAATTTATTAGGAGAGATAAATTTATGAACGTATACGACACAGCTAATAAGCTAGCAAAAGAAATTCGTGAATCAGAAGAGTATAAATCATATAAAAAACTAAAAGACGAGATTATGTCTAATCCAACTTCAAAAAAGAAGATTGAAGAATTCGAACAACTTAGATACGAAGTTCAACTAACACAATACACTGGCGAAAATAGAGACGAAGAAAAAACAAAAAAGTTAGAAGAAATGTATGCAATGTTAGTTCAAGATGAACAAATAAAAAATTACTTTGATTTAGAAGTGAAATTTAATGTAATGATAGCAGATGTGAATAAAATTATAGCAGAAGCAATAAGAGATGTACTTTAAAAATATTTGGAAAAGTTATAATAATTCATAAAAAAATATATTATTACAAATAGAAAAAAATGTCGATATTATGTGGAAAATAGTTGTTATTGTAGAAGACAACAAGGTTCTGGGGTACCCGACTGCAATCTTTTATTGCTATGTCGGGTCAGGTTCTTATTAGGCTTTTGATATGCTTTTATAGTATACCAAAAGCTTTGCTTTGTATAAAAATGCTCGTAGATAATATAAAATGTTTTTTAGAAAAAGTATTAAGTAGCAAAAACAGAATATAATTAAAATAGTGCAAAGTAATAGAAATTTAGAGAAACTATAAAATAGGAAAAGGGGCAATAACAGATGGAATATATAATAACTATAGCAATAATGGCAATATCAATTATACTATTAAAAATAGGACTAAACATTCATATTAAGGACATAAAAAAGATAAAAGAAATAGGATATGACAAAGAGCTAAATAAAATAGCTAGTAAATTTCCAGATAATAAAGAAATTTGTACCAAAATATTAGAAAAGCTAGATAATAAAAAGGTAAAAGTAGAGGAAGAAAAAGATTCTAAAACAAGTTTGTATATAGCAATATCTGATAAAATAATTATAGCAAATATAAAAGATACTTTTACTAGAATACAAACAATAGCACACGAGTGCTTACATTCAGTGCAAAGCAGAACAATGCTATTATTTAATTTCATATTCTCAAATATTTCTTTATTATATTTTTTAGTTGCAATATTTCTAGTTCTGTTCAATGTGTTGGATGGATTTGTGTTTATCCAGATTTATATTGGAATAGGAATAATCAGTTATGTTATAAAGTCATATTTAGAAACAGATGCAATGACTAAGGCATTCTATATTGCAAAAGAATATATGGAGGAAACAGCAAAAGCAAGTGCAAATATAACGAAAGAAGAAGTAGATATATTATTAGATAATATAGCAAAGTTAAACAAAATCGGGATATCACTTACGAATTTTTATCTTATAGTAGGAATTATGCTAAAAATAATATTTTTATGTATAATGGGATTAATATTTTAAAAAGTTTTGCATAAATAAAAATGATAAAATAAAGAAGCTAAGTTTAAACTAATTTAGTTTCTTTTTTGTTGCGAAAATTTTGCTGCACTATTCAGACCTGTCCAAAAGTATGCCAACTATGTTCTTTTAGGGACAGGTCTTTTAGGGACAAGTTTGTCTAATTCAGACCTGTTCCCAAACCCGACAAAGATGTCGGAAAAGAACCTGTCCCCAAAAGTGCCAAATGGCACTTTGGTGACAGGCACCAAGGTGCCAAAAAAATTTTTGCTTACCCTCTTTAAAATCTTGATGATTTGTAGTAAAATAGATAGTAAAATTGTTATTTTTTAAGGAGATTTGAATGAATAAAAAATGGGAATGCTATGAGATTGATGAAAAAGAGCTAAAAGAGTTTATGCAAAAGCATAATTTGAATGAACTTCTTGCAAGAGTTCTACTTAATAAAGGCATAACAAAAAAAGAAGATATAGACTTATTTATGAGTCCTACAAGAAAAGATTTTCATAATCCGTTTTTGATGCCGGATATGGAAGTTACAGCTAACAGAATTTTAAAGGCTATTGATAATAATGAGAAAATTATTATTTATGGCGATTATGATGCTGACGGAATTACGAGTATTACTGTACTAAAAAGTTTCTTAGAAGAGAGAGGTCTGGAAGTAGATTCGTATATTCCAAACAGGCTAGATGAGGGCTATGGGCTAAATAAAGAGGCTATTAAGAAAATATTTGATGATGGTCATAGGCTTATGATTACTGTTGACTGTGGAATTTCAGGTTTAGATGAAGTTGATTATGCAAATTCTTTGGGAATGGAGGTTTTAATAACAGACCATCACGAGCCAGCACAAACTCTACCAAATGCATTAGCTGTGGTTGATGCAAAAAGGAAAGATAATGAGTATCCATTTAATCAGTTGGCTGGTGTGGGTGTTGTGTTTAAACTTATACAAGCAATTTCCATTAAGCTAAATTTAGATGAAAAAGAATATTTAAAATATTTAGATATTGTTTGCATTGGTACAATTTCTGATATTGTTCCACTAGTGGATGAAAACAGAGTTATAGCTAAGCTTGGACTAAAGCTTGTTAATCAAACGCGAAACATAGGACTAAAGGCTCTATTAGAGGTTGTTGGTTTCAAGGAGATAGATTCAGGAACTATATCGTTTGGAGTTGCACCAAGAATAAATGCTTGTGGAAGAATGGGACATGAGCAAATTGCTTTAGATTTGTTTTTATCAAAAGATTATGATACTGCAAAAAAACTTGCTATAAAACTTAATGAATATAATGCCGAAAGGCAGTCAATAGAAAAGAGAATATTTGATGAAGCAACAGAAAAAATAGAAAAAGAGGAAAAGAATAATGCTTGTATAATTGTTGGTGGAGAGAGCTGGCATCATGGCATTATTGGTATAGTTGCCTCAAAGGTAACAGATATGTATTTAAAACCATCAATCTTAATTTGTTTTGAAGAAAACGTAGGAAAAGGTTCAGGAAGAAGCATTCCAGGGTTTGATTTACACGAAGCTTTAATGAAATGTAGCGATGAGCTAGAAAAATTTGGTGGACATGCAATGGCAGTTGGTGTAACAGTTGCAAAAGACAAGTTTGATGAGTTTAAAGCAAAGTTAGAAGAATATGCAAAACAATGTGACATAGATAAAATAGTTCCAATAATAAATATAGATAGTGAAATACAGTTAAAAAATATTGATATAGAGAGTGTTAGAAGTTTAAAAATGTTAGAGCCTTTTGGAGAAGCAAATAAAACTCCACTGTTCTTATTTAAAAACTTAAAAATTAATTCTATAAGAGCACTATCAGAAGGAAAACATTTAAAGCTAACACTAAAAGAAGACAATTTTATGATAAATGCAATAGGCTTTAATATGGGGGATTTATCGGAAAAATATCTTCTAGACGATAAAGTAGATGTTGTAGGAAACTTAGAGATAAATTCGTTTAATGGAAATGAGAGTATTCAAATTGTAATAAAAGATTTAAGAAAGTCATATTGAGCAAGAAAGGGGGACGTTTATGTCGGAATATAAAGAAGTAGGAATAGAAGATTTAATCTCTACAGTAAAAAAACAAAAAGGTAGACGTGATACTAAAATAATACAGAAAGCATATGATTATGCTAAAGCAAAGCATGGTGATCAACTTAGAAAATCAGGAGAACCATATATTATACATCCTTTACAGGTTGCTTATATACTTGCTACTTTAGGAATGGATGATAATACAATTTGTGCAGCTCTTTTACATGATGTATTGGAAGACACAGATACAACTTATGAAGAACTAGAAAAAGAGTTTAATTCAGAAGTTGCATATATGGTTGATGGAGTTACAAAACTTGGTAAATTACAATATGCTAGTGTGGAGGAACAACAGGTAGAAAACTATAGAAAAATGTTCCTAGCAATGGGAAAAGATATTCGTGTAATTTTAATAAAACTTGCAGATAGACTTCATAATATGAGAACACTAAAGTATTTATCAAGAGATAGGCAGATTGCTAATGCAAAGGAAACAATGGAATTATATGCACCACTTGCAAATAGACTTGGTGTATATTCTTTAAAATGGGAACTTGAGGACTTAGCTTTTAAATATTTATATCCAGAAGATTTTAGAGAAATAGTTGAAGGAATAGACAAGAAAAGAGAAGAAAGACTTAAATTTATTGACCTTATAATGGAGCAAATTAAGACTGAATTAAAAAAACAGAAAATAGATGCTGAGGTAACAGGAAGAGCAAAACACTTATATAGTATATATAGAAAAATGAAAAGAGATAACTCAACTCTAGACCAAATATATGATTTGTTTGCTCTAAGAATTATTGTAAACTCTGTAAAAGATTGCTATGCAGCACTTGGAATTGTACATGATTTATATAATCCAATGCCAGGAAGATTTAAGGACTATATTGCTGTTCCAAAACCAAATATGTATCAATCATTACATACAACTTTAATTGGACCTAAAGGAACCCCATTTGAAGTGCAAATTCGTACATGGGATATGCATAGAATTGCTGAATATGGTATTGCTGCGCATTGGGCATATAAAGAGTCAAGTTTCTTTAGTGGAAAGAAAGCAAATGTAAAGGTAGAAGAAGATAAGCTTGCCTGGGTTAGAGAAACACTAGAATGGCAAAGCGAGATGCAAGACCCAGAAGAGTTTATGCAAACTCTAAAAAAAGAATTGTTTGAAGACGAAGTATATGTATTTACTCCAAAAGGTGCAATAAAGGTACTTCCAAAAGGTGCTACACCCATAGATTTTGCTTACCAAATTCATGAGCAGATAGGACATCATATGGTGGGATGTAAAATAAATAGCAAAATGATGCCAATTATAACTCCTTTAAAAAGTGGAGATATAGTTGAAATATTAACTTCAGATCAAACAAAAGGACCTAGTAGAGATTGGATAAAGTTTGTAAAAAGCTCTGGAGCTAGAAATAGAATATTGTCATGGTTTAAGAAAAATCAAAGAGAAGAAAATATAGAAAAAGGAAAAGACTTAATAGAAAAAGAACTAAAGAAGATTGGTGTAAAACATGAAGACATATTTAAACCAGAATTTATTAATGCAGCATTAAATAGATACAAATATAATTCTATAGATGATATGTATGCGAATGTTGGATTTGGTTCTATATCACCAGGAAAAATAATTGCAAGAATGCTTGAAGAATATAGAAAAGTACATAAAGGGGATGATATAGAAAAAACACTAGAGGCATTATCAAAAGAAAAAGTACATAAAGAAAAACCATCACAAAATGGGATAATAGTAAAAGGAATAGATAACTGCTTAGTAAAGCTATCAAAATGTTGTAACCCAGTTCCAGGGGACGAAATAATAGGTTATATAACGAGAGGAAGAGGAGTATCAGTTCATAGAACTAATTGTGTAAACACTAAAAGGCTTTTGGAAGAAGGTAACCGTATTATAGATGTATATTGGAGTGATAGCAAAAAAACTGCTTATAGTGCAGACATAGAAGTATATGCAAATGATAGATTAGGACTTTTAGCAGATATTGTTAAAGTACTTGGAGATAACAAATGTAATATAATGGCGGTTGCTTCTAAAACAAACAAGGAAAGAATTGCAGTTATAGAACTTACGATAGAAATTGAAAACACAGAGAAATTAAATAATGTGTTAAAAAATTTAAGAAAAATAGATAGTGTATATGAGGTAAAGAGAAAAAAATAAGGAGAAAAACAATGTTATTAAAAGAACTTAGATTAACTTCTAATATAGCAAACATAGTAACAAATTGCTATATAGTAGAAGATGAGAAAACAAAAGAAACTATTGTAATAGATCCAGCAGGAGAGTGCAATAAGATTATAGAACTTTTAGATATAATAGGAGCAAATTTAAAGTATATATATTTAACACATTGTCATGGCGACCATATAGGAGCAGTAGAGGAGTTAAAAAATACTAAAGGTGGTAAAATACTAATTCATTCAGATGATTATGAAGGTTTAAAGAACCCAGATATAAATTTAACAGGATTTATGTCTGAAAAGCCAATAAGTATAGAAGCAGATGCTAGAGTAAATGATGGAGATGTATTGCACATAGGAGATTTAGAATTTAATGTGATACATACACCGGGGCATACAAAAGGTGGAAGTAGTATATATTGTGAAAAAGAGCAAATGCTATTCTCAGGAGATACCCTTTTTAAGGGAATGTGGGGAAGGACGGATTTACCTACTAGCAGTTTTAATGATATAATAGCTTCAATATCAAATAAATTATTAGTATTGCCTGATGAGACAATTGCGTATCCGGGACATGGAATTTCAACTAGAATTGTTGAAGAGGAGCCTATATATTATAATTTGATGCCAGGAGAAGAATAGTTTGAAAAATAATTATAATTTTGGCTGTGTCAAATTTAATTTAAAACGCGGTTACATACACCAAGTATGCGCCCTTGCCTTTTAAATTAAATTTTCCTTGCCAAAATTCAATTCTTTTTCAAACATAGAAAACGAAAAAATAAACAGGAGGTTTTAAAATGAGCAAAGTAGAACCAAGAACATTACCAGGGTTTATGGAATTATTGCCCAATGACCAAATAAAGTTTAATAGCTTAGTAGATAAAATAAGAAAATCGTATGAAAAATTTGGATTTCTTCCATTAGATACCCCAATAATAGAAATGGCAGATGTACTTCTTGCAAAAGCAGGAGGAGAAACCGAAAAGCAAATTTATCGTTTTAACAAAGGCGAGACAGATTTAGCATTACGTTTCGACTTAACAGTGCCACTTGCTAAATATGTGTGTGAATATAACAATGATATAAGTTTTCCATTTAAAAGATACCAAATAGGCAAGGTATACAGAGGAGAAAGACCACAAAAAGGTAGATATAGAGAGTTTTATCAATGCGATATAGACATAATAGGAGATGGAGAGCTAAGCATAGTAAATGATGCAGAAATGCCAAGTGTAATTTATACAACCATAAAAGAATTCGGTTTTGATAATTTTACAATAAGAATAAACAATAGAAAACTTTTAAATGGACTATTTGCAGAATTAAGCTTAGAAGAACAATCTGTAGAAATAATGAGAATAATTGATAAGTTAGAAAAAATAGGAAAAGATAATGTAGTAAAATGCCTACAAGACTTAAATGTAGCAAACGAAAAGATAGAAAAAATCCTAAACTTTATAGAAATAGATGGAGAAACTGACGAGAAGCTACAAAAGTTAGAAAACCTAAACTTTACAAATGAACTATTTTTACAAGGACTAAGTGAATTAAAAGAAGTAGTAAAATATGTAAGATTGTTTGGAGTACCAGATACAAACTTTAAAGTAGATTTAACAATTGCAAGAGGATTAGACTATTACACAGGAACAGTATACGAAACATTTTTAAATGATTACAGAGAGCTAGGAAGTGTATGCTCTGGTGGAAGATATGACAACTTAGCAGAATTTTATACAGATAAAAAAATGCCAGGAGTGGGCGTATCTATTGGACTAACCAGATTATTCTCAAAATTAAGTGAGCTTAATATATTAAAAGAAAAAGATGAGTCTATTTCAAAAGTTTTAGTTGTATCAATGACAGATGACATTTCAAGAGCATTAGAAGTAGCAACAAAAATAAGAGAAGAAGAAATAAATACAGATGTGTACCTAGAAAACAAAAAAATAAAAGCAAAATTTAAATATGCAGATAAATTAAAAATTCCTTATGTAGCAGTAATTGGAGAAGAAGAAGAAAAAAATGGAACCGTTTCTTTAAAAAATATGGAAACTGGTGAGCAAGAGGAAATGAGCATAGAGAAAATGATAGAGGTCCTAAAAAATATATAAAATTATATATACAAAAATATGTGATAAAGCTTTTTAAAATAAGAAATTGTCACGATTGGCGAAAAAAGTATAACCTAAATAGCATTTTAGGTTATATTTTTTTGTATAAAAGCATATATTTATATATAGCATACTTGTACAAAGTTAATTTATGCTTTTAGTATTACTATTTGTAAAGATAAGAGAGTGTAAGTATTAAAAATGGGGGATATATGATAAATTTAGCTGTAATAGAATTAAAAGATATTGTTAAATACTTAGTGAAAATAACCATAATGATAGTTGTTGCAGTAGCATTAACCAAATTTTTCTCTAGTTTTAAAACTAAATTAAATATAGATAAAAATTCATTTCTAAAATGTTTAGATATAGCTATTCCTAGCATAAAATTATCTACACAAGAAGAGAATACTGCAAGTACACAAGAAACGAAAAAGCCTTTAAAAATGGCACTTGAAGTAGAATTGGGCATTTTAGATAGTCTTGAAAAAACAGAGGTAGCAAGCTTAGAAGCTGAGAGCGATAATTTGGAAACAAAAGACGAAGAGAAAAATGAAAGCAATTCAGAAGAACTTAAGGAAGCAGAAACTGGTTTGACGACAGAAGTACTAGAAACTAATGTTCCAGAGAAATATACTAGTGAATACAATGGAGTAAAAATACGCAACGAAACAGATAATATAAAGCTTACAGAAGAAATGCTTACACCAAATGTAGATATAAATACAAAAAATATAGTTATATTTCATACACATTCGTGTGAAAGTTATACTCCAACCGAAAACTTTGAATACAAGGCATCTGGTAATTTTAGAACAACAGATGTAAACTATTCTGTAGTTAGAGTAGGAACAGAGCTCACAAAGTATATGGAACACTATGGCTATAATGTTATACATGACACAACACTATATGATTATCCATCCTATAGTGCATCTTATGACAGGTCGTTAAAAGGAGTAGCAAAAATATTAGAAGAAAATGAGAATACAGATATTGTATTTGATATACATAGAGATGCTATAGGAGATAGTTCGTATGCACCAACTGTAAAAATAGGAGACGAAGAGGCAGCACAAATGATGTTTGTTATAGGGAGCAATGGAGGAGGTAGCGAGCACGATAATTGGAATGAAAACTTAAAATTAGCTATAAAAATACAAGAAAAGGCAAATGAATTATATCCAGGACTATTTAAACCAATAATACTTAGAGATAGTAGATATAATCAGCAATTAGCAAAGGGTGCAAGCATTATAGAAGTAGGAGCAACTGGAAACACAATGGAGCAATGCTTAGCAAGTATGAAATATTTGTCTAAAGTGTTAAGTGAGGTGCTAGTGGAGGAATAGAAAACTCTTGCAAATATCTCAATCCTATGATAACATATACAAAAAATAGGAGGTAATGAAAAATGAAAGAAAGAAATACAGTATTTTATAAATGTCCAATTTGTGGGAATATAATAGGACTAATAGATGGAGACATAAGCCATATAAGATGTTGTGGCAAAGAAATGGAACTATTAGTAGCAAACAGCCAAGATGCAGCAACAGAAAAACACGTGCCAGTATACGAAAAAGATGGAGACGAAATAATAGTAAGAGTAGGAGAAGTAGAACACCCTATGGTAGAAGACCATTATATAATGTGGATTGCACAGGTAAGTGATAATCAAACAACAAGAATAAGACTTCATCCAAATCAAAAACCAGAAGTTAGATTCAAATATATTCCAGAATCTACAATATATGCATATTGCAATAAACATGGATTATGGAAGACAGAAGTAGAGTAAAAAATATATATCAATTTAAAAAAGAAGTATAGCTTCTAAAAAAAGTATTTCAAATATGTCGGTCAAGCTGATTTTCATAGAAATTCTATGAGAAATTTTGGTAGCACCCTCAAAAGGGTTTGAGATTCCCTACCAAAATTTTCTAAGAATTTCTATATTCAAATCACTTTCCATTCCATATTTTCATACTTTTTTTAGAAGCTATACTTCTTTTTTGATGGGACATAATATTTTTAAATATTTTTCAAAAAACTATTGACAATTGAACAAGCACTCAACTATAATATAGTAAACAGTTGAATAAATATTCAATTAAAACAAGGTAATATAAAAAATAAATTTATAGAACAGGAGGGAAACAAATGTCAAAAAATGAATTTATATGTGATTGCAACATTATTCATCAAGATGTAGTAGACAAAGCTTTAAAACAGATGCCAGATGAAGATTCATTTAATAAAATAGCAGAATTCTTTAAAATATTAGGTGACACAACAAGAACTAAAATACTATTTGCATTGGATGAAAACGAAATGTGTGTATGTGATATAGCGAATGTATTAGGAATGAGTAAATCATCAATATCACATCAATTAGGAACTTTAAGAAGAATGGGAATAGTAAAGTGTAGAAGACAAGGCAAGGAAGTGTACTATATGCTTGATGATGAACATGTAAAATATGTATTTGAAATAGCAATGGAACATATAGAGCATAAAAAATAAATTAAAGGTGGAGGTTGATTTTATGAAATGTAAATTAAAAATAAAAGGATTAGATTGTGCAAACTGTGCAAATGAATTAGAAAGAGAAATTCAAAAGTTAGATGAAATAGAGAATGCTACTATTAGCTTTATGACAGAGAGATTAGAACTAGATTTTGGAGACAATAATAAAGAAGAAGTACTAAGAAAGGTGAAGAAAGTAATAAAAAAAGAAGAACCAGATGTAACTATAGAAGAAACATAAATTGTAAGTATTAGATAAGGACGGAAGAAAAGTAAAATTATGTAAATCTTTTTACAATTTAAGCCCGTCCCCAATTGCTGATTTAAGGGGGAAGAATCATGAAGAAAAAAGGTATAAAAATAATAATTGCTCTTATACTTTTTATATTTGCAATGGCAGTTAAATTCGAAAATGTATGGATAAATAATGGCATATTTATTCTAAGCTATATTATTGTGGGCTTTGAAATTCTAAGAAAAGCAGTAAGAAATATTTTTAGAGGTAAGGTGTTTGACGAGAACTTTTTAATGGCTATTGCTACTATTGGAGCTTTTGCAATAGGCGAATTTCCTGAGGCAGTAGCAGTTATGCTATTTTACCAAATAGGAGAGTTATTCCAAAGCTATGCAGTAGATAAATCAAGAAAGTCTATAGCAAGTTTAATGGATATAAGGCCAGACTATGCAAATGCATATAGAAATGGAAATTTAGAAAAAGTTGACCCAGATGAAGTACAAATCGGAGAGACTATTGTAATAAAACCTGGGGAAAAAGTGCCATTAGATGGACGTATTATTGAAGGAAACACAAACTTAGATACAAAAGCACTAACAGGAGAAGCTTTGCCAAGAGAAGTAGGTAAAGGAGAAGATATACTTAGTGGTTGCATCAATTTGAATGGTACAATAAAAGTAGAGGTAACGAAAAAGTTTGGAGAATCTACTGTAAGTAAAATACTAGATTTAGTAGAAAATGCTAGTAGCAAAAAGTCTAAATCAGAGAATTTTATAACTAAATTTGCTAGATACTACACACCAGCAGTTGTAATTATAGCAGTTGTACTTGCAATAGTTCCACCACTAATTATAGAGGAAGCAAGTCTTCAAGATTGGCTATATAGAGCATTGTCGTTCTTAGTTGTTTCATGCCCATGTGCGTTAGTAATATCAATACCTTTAAGCTTTTTTGGGGGAATTGGAGGAGCTTCTAAAATGGGAATACTAGTTAAAGGAAGCAACTATTTAGAAGCTTTAGCCAACACAGAAATAGCAGTTTTTGATAAAACAGGAACTTTAACAGAAGGTGTGTTTGAAGTACAAAAAGTGGAAGTGGCTAAAAACGATAACCAAAATGAAACAAAAGGTTTTGTACAGAATAATACAGAAGCAAGTATAAGTTTGAATAATGAAATGGAAAGTGCTAGAACATATACTTCTCTAATTACACAAGAAGAATTACTAAAAATAGCTTCATATGCAGAAAATTATTCAAATCATCCAATTTCTAAATCTGTAAAAAAAGCGTATGGAAAGGAAATTGACGAAAAGCAAATAATAAATTCTCAAGAATTAGCTGGACGTGGAATTGAAGCAAAAATAGGGGAACAAAATGTACTAGTAGGAAACGAAAAGTTAATGAACGAAAAAGAAATAGAATTTACAAAATGCAATAACATTGGCACAGTATTATATGTTGCAATAGATGGAAAATATGCAGGATATATATTAATTGCAGATAAAATAAAAGACGACGCAAAAAATACAATAGATGAATTAAAAAAGAATAATATTAAACAAACTGTAATGCTTACAGGAGACAGAAAAGAAGTAGGAGAAGCAGTAGCAAAAGAAATTGGTATAGATACAGTATATACTGAATTATTGCCAGATGGAAAAGTAGCAAAGGTAGAGGAACTTTTAAAAACAAAATCAGAAAAGGGAAAACTTGCTTTTGTTGGAGATGGTATAAATGATGCACCAGTACTTGCATTAGCAGATATAGGAATTGCAATGGGAGGACTTGGTGCAGATAGTGCCATAGAGGCAGCAGATGTTGTAATAATGACAGATGAGCCATCAAAAATAATAAATGCAATACAATTATCAAAAAAGACAATGAAAATTGTAAAAGAAAATATTGTATTTGCTATAGCAATAAAAATAGTGGTTTTAATATTATCTGCGCTTGGAATTTCCTCAATGTGGCAAGCAGTATTTGCAGATGTGGGAGTGTCAATTTTAGCAATTTTAAATGCACTAAGAGCTTTATATGCCAAGGCTTAAATATGTTGTTATATAATGGCTTTTGTAAAAAAATATGATACACCCTCTAAGTAATATGTATATTTATCAAATTTTTTTGTTCCTTGGTGTCGCACCTCTATTATGATAAAAAGAAAAATAAATTTTTCTTTTTATCGTAGGAAAGGTGCTCCAAATCGCACTCGCTTCAAAGAAGCTCGTTTGTTCGCTTACGCATCACTACAAAAATTCTCTAAATATACATATTACTTAGGAGGCAAAGCCTAAATTCTTACAAAAGCCATTGCGAAACAATTAAAAAAAGTGTATAATACTTTCCAATGTTATTTACAATTGGGGACGGGCTAAAATTGTAAAAAACGAATGGTCCTTCCAAAGTCAGCACAAAAACGAAAGGAATTTATATGGAAAAAGTAGAACAAGCAACAACTCAGAAAAAGAAATTTAAACTATTTGGATATACTATATGGAGAATTTTAGCCTATTTCATTATTTATAGTGTTTTAGGGTATATTATAGAAACAATTTTTGGAATTATAACCAAAGGAACTTGGGAAAGTAGACAGAGCTTTTTGTATGGCCCGTTTTGTGGTATTTATGGCTTAGGGGCTGTAATTATGATATTATCACTTCAATATTTTAATCAGAATAATAATAGGCTATTTTGGGGAGGTTTTCTTGTTGGCTCTATTATAGAATATGTGGTAAGTTGGATAGGAGAAATACTGCTAAATGTAAAATGGTGGGATTATTCCAATATGCCACTTAACTTAAATGGAAGAATTTGTGTGTTCTTTTCAATATTTTGGGGACTGTTAGCAATATACCTAATGTCATACATAAATCCAAGAGTGGATAGACTAATAAATTGGATAAAATCTAAAATTTCAATAAATAAATTAAAAGTTATAACGTTAGGTGTTACTATATTCTTATTTATAGATTGTGTACTTACAGGATATGCGTTAAAGTTTTTTATAATAAGAAAAGTGCATGATAATAATATTCAAATAGTAAATAAAGACCAATTAGACATAGCATATAACGAAATTTATAGCAACGAAAAGCTAGTGGACTTTATTGAAAAATTTTGGAATGATAGAAAAATGATTAGAACTTTCCCGAATTTGAAAATTAAAGATAAAGATGGTAATCTTATATATTTTGCCGATTATGTAGGAGATATTCAACCATATTATTATAAATTTAATTTTAATTTGAGAAGAAATAAAGACGAAATATTTAACGAATAAAATGTCTAAATTTGTATAAATCTAGATAACACAACGTTTCACTCTTTCGTATTATAGAAGAAGGAGTGAATGGGTGTCCTAAAATATGAACTCGAAATACAAAAAAACAGCTAGATAAGAGTTGGAAAATTCGTACCACATAAAACAATGGACAAATTTGTTTTATGTGGTATAATATTAACATAAAAAACTAGTAAAAAAGGAAATGAATATGTTAGTAGAAAAGAACAAGGAATATAAAGTAAAAATAATAGACAATGGTTATGAGGGTGAAGGAATAGCAAAAATAGACGACTTTACCATCTTTATTAAAGGAGCAATAAAAGGAGAAATTTGCAAAATAGTAATAACAAAAGTTAATAAATCTTTTGCCTTTGGAAAACTATTAGAAGTAATACAAGCTTCAGAAAGCAGAACAGAACCAGACTGTGCCACATATAAAAGATGTGGAGGATGCAGTCTAAGACATATAAAATATGATGAAACATTAAAAATAAAAAAAGATATGGTACAAAACCTAATAAATAAAGGACTAGAAAATAAAATAACTGTGAATGATGTAATAGGTATGGAGACGCCATATAATTATAGAAACAAATTGCAATATCCAGTAGGAGTAAACAAAGATGGCAAACCTGTAATGGGTGTATTTGCTAATAGAACACACGAAATTATACCAATACAAGAATGTTTAATACAAAACAAAGAAGCAGAAAAAGTAGCGAAAGAAATCTTCAACTTTATAAAAGAAAACCATATAACAATATATAATGAAACTACAAGAAAAGGAGCAATTAGGCACATTATTGTAAAAATAGGAGTTAGAACAAACGAGATAATGTGCATAATAGTTACAAACGAGGAAGAAATAAAACGCGAAACAGAGCTAGTAAAACACATCACACAAAAATACCCAAATGTAAAAACAATTATAAAGAACATAAACAATAAAAACACAAATGTAATATTAGGAGAAAAAGACGTTATTCTTTATGGAGACGGATATATATACGATAAATTAGGAAACTATACATTTAAAATATCGGCAAAATCATTCTACCAAACCAACCCTATTCAAACTGAGGTATTGTACAAAAAAGCAATAGATTATGCTAAATTAGATAAAAATGATATACTTTGTGACTTGTACTGTGGAATAGGAACAATAGGAATATTTGCATCAAACGAAGTAAAAAAAGTATATGGAATAGAAATTGTAGAAGAGGCAGTAGAAGCAGGAAAAGAAAATGCTAAAATAAATAATGTAGACAACATAGAGTTCATTGCAGGAGATGTAGAAAAGGCATTTAAGGAATTAGTAGAAGTGAAAAATGTTAAACCTACAGCGATTATAGTAGACCCACCAAGAAGAGGATTAGATGAAACAACCATAAATAAAATATTAGAGTTAGGAGTAGAAAAGCTTGTTTATGTAAGTTGTAACCCAGCAACTATGGTAAGAGATATAAAACTGATGGAAGCAAAATATGAAGTAAAAGAGATTCAGCCAGTAGATATGTTTCCATTCACGAGCCATGTGGAAGTCTGTGCGTTGCTAGAGTTAAAGAAATGCCAGTAATACTTGAATTTACTAGCTTTCAAGATACAATAATGTTTCATAAAAGAGGTAGATTTGGTCTAGAAAAAGTACAAAATTCTGAAATTAATGTTAAGGTTGTTTTAGATATGGAGTGTGGAGACATATAAAATGAATTTTTAGAATTGATATAATAGTTGCTGTGAGAGAATTACAGAGATTATATATCTATGCTCAGTACACCATATTATATGGCCAAATGTTGATGAACATATAAATTTGTAATAATAAAATTTAAAAGTTAAAGAGAATCCTAAGTAAAGTGCCTTGTAATAGGTGCTTTATTTTTTGCTCAAAATCCAATATATTTAATGCGAATTTTACTGAATTTGTTGAGGAAAATGTAAATCTGTGATATAAATATGGTGATATATGGAGGTAAGACAAAATGGGTAAAGTATTAAAAGTAAGAGAAGTGGGAGAACCTATCCTTAAAAAAGAATGTGATGAAGTTAATATAAAAAATATTAATGAAGATATTATAGACATTATAGAAGATTTAAAATCAACACTAGAGTATGGAACAGGATTAGGAATTGCTGCACCTCAAATAGGGGTAGATAAAAGAATTATTGTAGTAGGAGCCAAAAAAGAAAATATAAAATATAATGATGCAGAAGAAATACCAATAACAGCAATGATTAATCCAACTTGGAAGAAACTAACAGAAGATACAGATGTACAATATGAAGGCTGTATGAGTGTTCCTAGTATAAGAGGAAAAGTAGAAAGATATAAGAATATAGAATTGACTTATTATAATGAAAATGGAGAGAAAATAGTAAAAAAATTAAATGGATTTTTTGCCAGATTAGTGCAACATGAATGTGATCATTTAGATGGAATAGTATTTTTAGAAAAAGTAAAAGGACCTAATGGATTTGCAACTAAAGAAAATATAGAAAAATATAAGTTAGGGGAAGTTAACTGATTTTTATAGAAAGACGGATTAACATAAATCAAATATGCTTAATCTGTAATATATAAGTATTGATATAAATAATAAGATTGGAGATAACTATAGTGTTAGATAAAATAATTAAAAGTTGCAAATATGTTGCTAATAATTCAAAATCAGTTAAAATAAATGAAACAAATCTAGAAAAATTTATAGGAAAAATTAAGAAAGTAGAAACTGAACATTGGTTAGCATTTTCTCCATATAATTTATTAGATTTACCAACAGAGACAATAATAAACTTTTTGTTAGTATATGAGGCAATAGATTTTTCATTTTGGGGGAATCCTAAATGGACAATAGATACTTCTAATGGAAAAGAAGATGGTTCTATAGCATTATTGTATGCTATATTAAAGTATGTAAAAGAAAGAAATACTACTGATTTTTCTAACATAACTAAAGATGAATTTAAAGAGATATTAAAAGGAAATATAGAGATTCCATTATTTGAAGAAAGATATAATATTATAAGAAATGTCAGTGATATAGTTAATGAAAAAATGAATGGAAATTTTTATACATTCATAAAAGGTGTTAATATTGATACAGAATTATTTGAAATTATTGTAAAATATTTTCCTAATTTTAAAGATGAAAGAATGTATAACGATAAAAAAATTTATTTTTATAAGTTAGCACAATTATTAACGTCAGATATTTTACATATAAGAGAACGAAAAGAAAATATAAGAGTAGATTATTCTCATCTAGTAGGATGTAGCGATTATAAAATTCCCCAAGTAATGCGAGGATTAGGAATATTAGAATACAGTGATAAACTATCTAATATTATAGATAACAAAAAAGAAATAAAAGTAAATTCAGAATATGAAATAGAAATAAGAGCTAATATGCTTGTAGCAATTGACTTAATAAAAAAGAAATTAGAAAATAAAGTATGTGCGATTGATATTAATGATTATATTTGGAGTCAAGGAAGAAATAAAACTATGAAGTTAAAGCCATATCATCTGACTAGAAATACCAATTATTAATGGAAATGTCAAATAGTAAATATATAAAATTGTCAGAAATAATCTGACAAATTATGGAGGAAATCTATGGAATATATAGATATAGTTGACGAAAATAATAATCCAACAGGTAAGGTAAAAGAAAAACAACAAGCACATGAAGATGGCAATTTTCATAGAACAGCACATGTTTGGATTATAAATGATAAAAATGAATTATTACTTCAAAAAAGAAGTGCAAGTAAGAAAACACATCCTAATTGCTGGGACATATCTGGAGCAGGACATATAAAAGCAGGAGAAAGTGTAGCTGATGGAGCGATTAGAGAAATAAAAGAAGAGTTAGGTGTTGAAGTGGAAGAAAAAGATTTACAATATATTGCCACAATAAAAAGTACTAAAAATCCTAAAAATATGGAATTTCAATATGTATATTTATTAAACTGTAATAAAGAGATAGAAGAATATATTTTTGAAGATAATGAAGTATCAGAAGTTAAATATATTTTTTACAAAGATTTAGAAAAAATGGTGGAAGAAAAAATAGAAGGATTACTAATACACGAAGAAGAATATAAATATCTTTTTAGATATATTACAAATAAAAACATAAAGATAAGAAAATGTAATGCTAATGATGCGGATTCAATATATAATATTCAAAATATTGTAATTGATAATTTTAAAGAAGAAGAAAAAGGATATTTTCTACCTTTTAAAAAAGATACATATTTAAAAATAGTTAATGACTCTATTAACGATGGTGAAATATATGGTGCTTTTATAGATAATAAAATGATTGCATGGATTTTCTTATCAGTTTCAAATAGAATGAAAGAATTAAAGCAAATGATTCCGAATATCAAAGGTAATTGCGCTGATATAGATGGAGTTATTGTATTACCAGAATACAGAGGCTATGGACTACAAAAAATATTAGTAAAGTATCTTGAAGAAAAAGCTAGAGAAAAAGGAATAAGTAATATAATTGCAGAAGTTACATTTGAGAATGTTTATAGTTTAAGAAATTTAAAAGATTTAGGTTATGAAGAACAAACTTGGTATCAAAAAGATGAAAATATAAAAAGGTATATTTTGTTAAAAAAATTAGGAGAAGAGGATAATGAGTAATACTATAAAACCAATAATATTTGATTTAAACGATGTAAGAAAAAAAGCTGAAAATGGTGATAAATTTGCGTGCTATATTTTAGGAAGAAGTTATGATAGTGAAGAAAATGGAGCAGAGCAAAGTTTTGAAAAAGCAATGTACTGGTATAGAAAAGGAAAAGAGTTAGGAGATCCTCGCTCAGCCTATGGAGTTGGTGCTTGCTATTATTTTGGAGATGAAGTAGAACAAGATAAGGAAAAAGCAAAACAAATACATATTGAATCATATCAACCACTATTAGAACTTATAGATGAGGAAAAACAAAATTCGAGAAAACAAGCATTTTCAAAGTTTTGCTTAGGAGCTTATTATTATTTTGGATTTGGAAATGTTGAAAGAGATGAAAAGAAGGCATTTCAATTAATACATGATTGTGCAATGCAAGGACATCTTCCAGCAATTTATGATTTAGGAGCAAATTTTTATTATAAAGGAGTTGGAATAGAGAAAAATTTGAAATTATCAGAGTATTATTTAAAAATGGCAGTAGATGCAGGATTACCAAGAGCAAAAACTAAGTATGAACAATATAAAAGTGAATATGAAAATGAACTAGGAAGATAGTGTGTAAATATCATTATAAAATGAGATACTTGATAGAGGAGGAAATGTAAATGGAAAATTATTTTATAATACATGGCTCATTTAGTAGTCCATATTCAAATTGGATAGGATGGTTACATGATTTTATAGAAGATGAAGGAAAACAAGTATATGTACCAGATTTTCCAATTGGTGTAGGATACCAAAATTATGAAAATTGGAGCAGATTACTTAAATATTATTTAGATTTAGGATTAATAAATGGGAATACTACAATTATAGGGCATAGCATAGCACCAGTATTTATATCAAAGTTTTTGACCGAAAATAAAATAAAAGTTAAAAAACTAATTTTTGTCTGTGGATTTAATAATTATCTAGGAATAAATGAAGAATATGATGCAGTTAATAAATCAATGTATTTTAATAACTTGGAAGATGTTAAACAATATGCAAATGAAATAATTTGTTTCTATTCGGATAACGATCCATATGTAAAATATGAATCTGAAAAAGAATTTGCAGATAAAATTGCAACGGAACAAGTTTTTATTCCAAATGCAGGACATATCAATAGTGAAAGTGGATATGATACTTTTGAAGATATAGTTAGTTATTTGTAAAAAAAGTGTCATTTTAAGTTAATATAGAGAAATGGAGAGAATATATGGAATATAGTGAATATCAAAATAATTTCGAAGAATTAGAAAAGATATATGAATCACCTAATAAAATGACAGTACTATATAAAGTAATGGAAAAAGAAACTAAAAAGATATTTGCAATTAAAATTATAAAGAATATAGAAGATAGTTTTGCAAAAGTTATTTTTAGAAGAGAATGTGATTCTTTAAAGACATTAAATGGACATAAAAATATAGTTAAAATATATGATGATTTTCTTATAATTGATAAAAATTGGGGATGTATATTATTAGAGTATATAGATGGCTTTAATTTATTAGATTATCAACTTAGGTATGATTTAGATAATAATCAGAAGTATAATATAATGTTAAAAATATTAAATACAATAAAAAGTGCACATATGAGGGGAATTATCCATAGAGATATAAAGCCTACTAACGTAATGATTGATATAGATAATAATGTTAAAATTATTGATTTTGGAACTAGTAAAATAAAAAGTATAGTTAGTACTAAATACAGTCCTACAATAAGAAAATTTATTAGTTCTGGTTATACTGCACCGGAAGTCGTAATTGGAGAAGAAAATACTACTGAAGAATCAGATATATATTCTTTAGGAGCTTTAATATATAAAATGTTCTCAGGGAATAACCCGGAATTTGATTGGAATCAATTTTATACTCAAGTTGAGAATGAAGAGTTTATATCATCAGAGATAAAGAAACTTATATTATCAATGATTGTTATAAAACCAGAGAATAGAAAAAAGATAGATGACGTAATTAGAGAATTCAATGATTTATATATAGATTATACAAAAAGAATAAATAATTATAAAATAATTATTGGAAATGAAGAAATTAGACAAATTATATGGAAAAAAATTCTGCCAAACAATAATTATTCTAGGATAAGAAAAGTAGATTTACTAGAAGAATTCAAAAATGCATATGCAATGATTGTAGATGAAAATAATATATCTTTTATTGGAAATGATATACAACTATTATGTTATTATAATGATGAATATCAATTATTCATAGCAAAGGAAGTAAATAATTTAAATGCAAAATTAAGGCAAAATTATAGAGAATATTATTATAAAATAAATGGTAGTATATTTTTTGAAGAGAAGGTTCAGTATTTTGAATCAACAAACAGACAACTTTATATAGAGTTACAAAATTATCTATCAGAATATAAGAAAAAAAATGATGAGAACAAATTATTTAGTGATGAAATAGATGTCTGGACAAATATAATTGATGAAGATATAGAATATGAGAAATCGAAAGTATTTAATTTTATATATAAAAGTTATAGTAACCAAAATGATTTTTATGTATTTAAATCAGAAGATAATTTTTGTTTAATAGATAATTTAGAATGTAAGAAAAACCAATTATTAATACAAGAAACAAATAAAAATAACAAAAGAAAAATAATTGAAGTTGGGTATTATAATAGTGTCTATACAGAAAACAATGAACTTATTTTAAAAGTTAAAAAAATAAAAAAAAGCAAAGGTAATGCTAATTTGGCAAGAATGGGGGTAATATCAGAAGACTATAGATCTCAGATAAGTCCAATGATTAAAGAAAAACAAGCTTTGATAGAACTAAAAACTGTTCCAGATAGTACTCTGAGAACAATTTTAATGAGTATAAATCAAAATGATATATATTATATGGAAAAAAACATTGAGTACATAAACACAAAATTAGACCCGTTTCAAAGAGAGGCTGTAAAAAAAGGCATAGCAAATAATCATATAACTTTGATTCAAGGACCCCCAGGAACAGGTAAAACATCTGTGATAACTGAAATAGTACAGCAGGTTATAGAGGAAAATAGAAAATCAGGAGTCAGTAATTATAAAAGGATTCTGTTGGTTTCTAAAAATAATAAAGCAGTAGATAATGTACTAAATAAACTTAATGAAAAAATAGATAAAAATGTAATAATGATTAGAATCGGAAGGGAAGAAAAAATTACTGATAATATATATGAGACTTATGGATTAGATAATAGTATAGAAGATTGGTTAAAAAATGTAAAAGCGAAAAGTATTAATAATATGAAAAAGAGACTAAATAAATATGGAATATCATATGATAAAATTTTTGAATACTTTGAAATTATTAAAAATAACGTGAAAAAAGATAAAAATGATGCTATTGTGAAAAACTTAGAAAAAGAATTTTATAATATAAAAAACAAAAAGATTATTAATATATTTAGTACATTTTTTGATTGGATAAGAGATTTAGAAAGAACAAAAGATATTACAAACGATTATATACAAAGTGCAACAATAATTGCTGGTACGTGTATAGGTTTTAAATCTGATAAGATAGTTAGAGATATGAAGTTTGATTATGTTATAATTGATGAAGCGGCTACAGCTACAACCCCTGAACTAATTGTATCTTTGTTACAATGCTCTAACAAGGTTATATTGGTTGGAGACCAAAAACAATTAGAACCACAAGTTTCAGAAGTTACGAGGAAAAAGCTTATAGAGGAAAACTATAAGAATAATAAGAAATATTATAAAACAATTTTTACTAAATATTTTGACCAGCTACAAGATAATAGAAAGCAAATATTAAAAAGACAATATAGGATGCATCCAGTAATTGGAACAATGATTAGTCAAATATTCTATGAAAATATAATAGAAAATGGTGTAACAGATGATGAAAAACAACATGAACTAGAAATATATAAAGGTAAAGCAATAGTATGGATTTCAACGAGTAATTGTAAAAGAAGATTTGAAAAAAACAAAGATTTAAGTTATGAAAATAAATTGGAGATTGAAATATTATTGAAACAATTAAAAAAGTTTGAACAAGAAAAAAATATTGGAAAATATACAATAGGGGTAATTACTCCATATAGTGCTCAAAGAAAATATATACAAAGAGAAGTAAACAAATTGAATTTTAATAATATAAATAAATCAAATATAGAAATAAATACGGTTGATGCTTTTCAAGGTAGTGAAAAAGATATTATAATTTATAGTAATGTAAGAAGCAATAAAGAAGGAAAAGTAGGATTTATAAAAAAACAAGAGAGAGTAAATGTAATGTTTTCTAGAGCAAAGAGATTATTAATAATTATTGGAGATATGGAGTTTGTGAATTCAGAACAAATAGATAATAATAAGTTTCCAGATATTGTTAAATATATACAGAAACATAATGAAAAATGTTTAATATTAGATTATGAGGTGGAAGATGAAAAATAAATTGATTGAAAATATCATAGAAAATGAACCATATAATGAAGGAGATGCAGAATATATTAAATCAATTAATCTAGGAATACCAATACATATAGTTGATATAAGTATATTAAAAAAAGAAATAGAAGAATTACCAATTACTTATAGAACTATTTTGAAGCTTGTAGATACTGGAATAGAAGTGATTAGTGAATTATCCGATATTATGGGACTTGAACAGAGAATAATAGAAGAAACATTGTCTGGAATGAGTATGCAAAACTTAATTTATGATATTGGTTCTAATATAAAAATTACTAAAAAAGGCAAAGATGCATTAGAAAGAATGAAATTAGTAAAAATAAAAGAAGATGTTTTAAACAATATTTCAATAAATAGTATAACAAATAAATTGGGACTAAATGACGAGACATATAATATAACTTCTAGCATTAATCATAGTTTAAAAGAAAAAGAAGATATAACTGAAGAAAAAATATTACAAAGATTTGATGAGATTAATCAGCTTTATAAAGAAGAACAAATAAATCTTCAAAAACAATATATGGAAACCAAACATTATATAACTGAAGCAATTTCGGAATTACAGGATATTATTAGTATTAATAAAAATAAAATTATATATGACTGTAAAAAGGTGTTTTTGTATTATAAAGATGAAACTATGGTATGCAGAATAGATGATATGAATACTGATGAAGAAGAAATATATTTAGATGAAATATATAAGCAATATTCGGTTAATTCAAATTTATTAGATGTAAAATATATAAAAGACAATGATAACAATACAATTAATTATTTAGCTGATAAAAGTGAATTAGAATTAAATAAAAAAATTTTAGAAGAAGATATAAATAAATATAAAGAAAAAAGAAATGAAATGCTTGAAAATAAAATAATGGGAGAATATTATACAAATAGATTTCTTTTAGATGAAGAATATAAAAGTTTACTCATTGATGAAATAAACAATTTTAAAGGAACAATCTATATACAAATCCAAAATTTGAAACCTATAATTTTTGATGAAGAAATTTTTTGTACCTTGAAGAAATTAGGAAGTAACAGACAAGAAGTCAATATTATATGCATAAAAAATTCTAATAAAAAATATATTGATAGAATAAAAGAATTAAGAAAATCTAATATTAATATAGTAGAAGTTGAGGAAATATTAGATGAGATAATAATGTTTGAGAATAAATTTGCAATTATTATATATAACAAAATTTATAATATTAAAGATAAAATCAATAATGGGATTATTAAAAATATTTATACTATGTATGTAAATCAAGATATATTAGATAAAATAAAAGAATCTTTAATATTAAAATAGTTTAAATTTGTCAGATTATTTCTGACAAATTTAAAGGAGGGTTTAGATATGAACAATTTAACAGAAAATTCAGAATATATGAAGTTAATAGAAAATATAGAGCAAATCATTAATGAAGCAAAATATAATATAGCAAAATCTGTAAATACAAATATGGTACAAGCTTATTGGAATATAGGAAGATATATTGTTGAATTTGAACAAGGTGGTTCCTTTAAAGCAAAATATGGAGAGGCTTTATTAACAAATTTGTCAAAAGATTTAAAATTAAGATTTGGCAGAGGATATAGTAGACCAAATTTAAACAACATGAGAAAATTTTATAAATATTATCCAATTTGTCAGAACATATCTGACAAATTGAGTTGGTCTCATTTTTGCGAATTAATAAAACTAGATGATGAATTGGAGAGAAACTTTTATGAAAAACAAATTGAAAAAGAAAATTGGAATATAGAAACTTTAAAAAGACAAATTAATAGTTCATTATTTTTGAGATTGGCTGCGAGCAAAGATAAGCAAGGAATATTAGATTTATCAAGAAAAGGAATACAAATTCAGAAACCAGAAGACATAATAAAAGATACATATACATTAGAATTTTTGAATATGCCAGAAAAAGCAATATATGAAGAAAGTGAATTAGAAGAAAAGATTATTAATAATTTGCAGAAGTTTTTAATGGAGTTAGGAAAAGGATTTACTTTTGTTGGAAGACAATACCCAATACTTGTAAATAATAAACATTATCATTGCGACTTAGTATTTTATCATAGAATATTAAAATGTTTTGTATTGATAGATTTAAAAATAAATTCTGTCCAACATGAAGATGTTGGGCAAATGAATATGTATATGGGATATTTTGCTAAGGAAGAGAATATGCCAGATGATAATCCACCTATTGGAATAATATTAACAAGAAATAAAGATGAATTATTAGTAGAATATGCTACTTATGGAATGGATAGTAATTTATTTGTATCTAAATATGAATTATATTTACCAAATCGAGAAGAATTAAAAAGACTAGTAGATGGAATATTAGATGAATAATTAAATAAAAAATGTAAATATAATGTGGCAATCTATTCATACAAAAGCTAAAAGGCAGGAAAGAGATACAGAGTGTATCTCATAAACACATAGAAAAACAAGTTTTCTAGTCCTCTGTAAACAGAGAAAATATACAGAGAAAATGCAGAATAATAAAAAGTGCAAAAATGCTTGATATAACTGAGATGTAATAAAAAATAAACAGAATATTCATGAATGAAATACATTGTTAGTATTCTAAAATACATTTAATGTATCAGAAATACACATAGTGTATTTTGCAAATGATATAAAATTATTATTTATATTCAAAATAAAATTTCAAAATTGTTTCAAAAAATATTCATTGACGTATAAAAAACAAGATGTTATTATCTTAATATGAAAAATTAAAAGCAAGAAACTAAGCTAGAGAAATCTAGCCTTTTTTCTTGCTTTTTGTTTTTTAAATAAATTAAATGGAGGTTTTAACTATGGCAGAAACAAACCAATTACTAATAAATTACTACAAGAAAGAAGAAATGAAGAAAGTTAAAAAAATGATGGAAGAAAAACTTGAAGTGGGAGAAATTCTAAAAAGTGTTAATATGGAATGGATTAGCAAAGAAGAAGTTTTAAACATACTAGGAGAAGATTATGAGCCGGTCATAAACGAAAGTAAGATAGCAAATAAAGATAAAAGCGAAAATGTGCTTAATACACCTAGCGTAACACATAATACACCAATGGAAATAGCAAGAAAATACAAAAAGTATTTTGAAGAATATAACCAAAATAGAAGAGAAATTTGCAAAGATAAAAATATTAGCAATGGAACATTTCAAAAATATTTAAGATTAAATTATTTAATACTAGAATTACAAAAACTTGTAAATAATAAAAAGCTAGGAATAAATTCAGCAGAACATATAAGTTTTTTAGATGAAAAAAATCAAATTAGAATAGCAGAAATAATACAAAATTATAATTACGAAATTACAGATAACATAGCTCAAAAAATAAAGAGAGATTTTAGAAAAAGCAAAAAATTAGCTGAAAACTATATTCTAAGCAAGGAAAAACTAGAAAGTTATAAGAATGAAAAAAGTTTGAAAATAATTTTTACACAAGAAGAAATAGCAAAATATTTTAATGACATACCAAACAAAGAAATAAAAGAATACATTATAAGTATTTTAGAAAATACAAGAGATGTATGAGGTGTAGCCTATGGAAAATATTAATAAACAAAAGATAAATATTAAACTATTACAAGAAAAGATAGATGCTAATTTATTAAATGGAAGTATCGAAATAACACTTTTAAATAGGATATACAAAGACAAACTAATAAACGAGAAAATATACAAACAAGCGAAAGAGAACATTATCAAGGAATATAAACTAGAAAAATGTGAGTTTGATTTTAAATTTTAAATAGTGTATAATCCAAACAGGGTTCTCTCTAACAGAATGGAGGATTAATGGAAGTTCAAGTTATAGAGAAA
>CALXVA010000011.1 GCA_944391835.1 uncultured Clostridia bacterium
CAAAGTACTCTAATTAGTGTAGTTTTTCCTGCTCCATTTTTTCCAATAAGTCCATAAATAGCACCTTTTGGCACGTGGATTTCTAAATTGTTTAGTGCAAAAAACTTATTATATTTTTTAGTTAAACTATTTGTTTCTAAAACATATTCCATAACCTTTTGTATGATGTATTTAAAAAATACTCACACTTTTCTCCTTTCTTTATACTGCATATATTGTACTAATAATTAGTTAAGAAAGCAGTTAAGGAATAGTTAAAAAATAGTTAAGATTTTAGTAATTAGAATTTTTACTCTTATTTTTTGCTTACAATTGCTATTAACATTTATATTACTATCACATAAAACCTTTTAATCAAAAAGTTTGAAACCTATTCCCCATACAGATTCAATATACTCCTCATCAGTTACAGATTTAATCTTTTTCCTTAAATTACTTATATGAACCTTTAGAGAATTTTCATCACAATCAGGTGTGTCCTCGCTTATTAAGTCCAACAAGTGTGTTTTTGTAATTACTTGATTTGGAGTTAAAAGTAATTGCTTTAATATGGCATATTCTGTTTTGGTTAAATTTACTTTTTTGTCATTTATGTGTAGTGTATGACTGTTATTCTCTAAAACCATATCTTTATATTTTAGTTCACTATTCTTTTTCTCTTCTTTTTTTCGTAATTGGACTTTAATTCTTGCTAGTAATTCTTTTGAATCAAATGGCTTAGTAATATAGTCATTTGCACCACTTAGCAAGACATTTACTTTGTCTTCTGTAGAAGTTTTTGCACTTATAACAATAATTGGAATGTCCTTTACTTTTTGTATAATTTCTTCACCATTTAATCCCGGTAGCATCAAGTCAAGTAAAATAAGGTCTATTTTTTCTTTTTCTATTAATAAAATTGCTTCTGTTCCAGAATATGCATCTATTGGCTTATAGTTTTCTTTAGTTAAAACTTCTTTTACTAAATTATGAATATCTTTGTCATCTTCTACAATCAATATATTTTTCATTTTATTCACATTCTTTCCTATAGTAATCTTGGCAATAATTAGCTTTTTTATTCTTGTTTCTTTTTTATTATATATTAGTTGCCCTAATGTTTCAAGGGAAAAAATTTTGCCCTATGCTTTTTATAGCATAGGGCATTAAAATCATTCTTAGTTAAGATTCACTTACCAGATTTTTACATCACCATTCATGGACGAAATTTCTCCTG
Organism: uncultured Clostridia bacterium; assembly: GCA_944391835.1. GTDB lineage: Bacteria > Bacillota > Clostridia > TANB77 > CAG-508 > CALXVA01. Next base: position 1,217 of record CALXVA010000011.1, read on the forward strand.
TTGCTTTATATCTTCCAGTCGAGTGTTTTTTGTTTCTGACAGTTCCGTTCATCGATGAAGTCGAGAAATTACAAAAGAAAAAATCAACCATTTCTGATTGATTTTTGTATTTATCTGTCCTTTGAGTTTGGACAGAAACATTATTGGTGCAACTGAAGGGATTCGAACCCCCGACCTTCCGGTTCGTAGTCGCACACTTGGGACTTCTCATACTATGATGAAATCAGTATAACACAACAATATCAATGCTTCAAGACTTTTACTAAAATTTAAAAAGGTTTAAAAAAGTTTAATAAAAGTTAATAAAGTTTAAAAAAATAACTTTTTTCTGGGGAACTTTTTTTAAGAAATTGGGGAACATTTTGAAAAACAGTTATTTATGAAAATAAAGTAATATAACTCTTTATTTGCAACGGTTACAGCATTCCCCTAAAAAAGTAAAAAATTGGGGAACTAGAATTTTTACTACAATAAGTCTATTAAATTTATAAAAATGGAGTTGATAATATGCTTGGATATATAATCAGTTTCTTTTTAGGGGCTAATGTTAGCCTCTTTTTATATGCTCTAATTCTATGTGGATCAAGAGCTGATAAAAGAATAAAAAGAGAGGAGGAGAAAATTGAATGAAGATAATAAAATTAATTATTATGCCATTATACCAGCCACAGTTAGATATAATCAAAAATTAAAAGCAGCAGAAAAATTGTTATATGGTGAAATAACAGCTTTATCAAATGTAAAAGGTTATTGTTATGCTCAAAATAGGTATTTTGCACAACTATATGGGGTTAGTATAGAAACTGTTAGTAGATGGCTTTCACATTTGCAAGAGTTAGGATATATAGAAATAGAGATTATAAGAAATGATAAAAAGGAAGTTATTGAAAGAAATATTTATATTGCGGATACCCCCTATTGTCAAAAAAATCAATACCCCTATTGTTCAAATGGTCAATACCCTATTGACGAAAATGTCAAAGAGAATAATATAAATAAAATAATAGAGGATTTATTTTATTATATTATAAATAATAGCAACAGAATTTCGAAAGAATTTTACTCAATTTTAAATCGCTTAGAATTTATATATACAAAAGAGATTCTTTCTATTATGCAAGATGATAAAGTTCAAATGCTAAAAGAAATAATATACACATTATATTCTCTATACAATAGCCAATTTAAAACTTTACTTTTAAAAGTTGATAGGCAGGAACTTATAAATTTGTATCTTATTTCTAAAGAACATTGCATTGGTAATTTCTTTAACTATTACAAAAGAGTTATAATAAAGGAATACTCTAAAAGCAATGCAAGGAGGCTATGAGAAATGATAGAAAATTATATGAATAATTTTGAAAACATAGTAACATCCATTATATTTATAGGATTATTGTCAGTAATATTTATGTTATTAATAGTTCTAGTTATATCACTGTTGCTATTAATTTTAGGATGCATAATTAAATCACAGACATTAAAAACAAAATTTCTAAAAGCAGTACCAATTTTATTAATTGGTATTATTTTTGTAATGAGTTTACCTATAGTTTTTGTATATCTTAAAGAACTAATGTAAAAATAGTGTGTCCTATACAAATAAGCCCTTTTAAATTTTTGTATAGGAGATGAGATTTATGAAAATAACCACGAAAAAAAAGCTAGTTGTAATTAGAATATTTACAATACTAGCAATTATTATGATGTTTTTTACTAATATAAACGCAGTATTTGCAACAGAAGGTGGAACAACAGGAATTGGTACAGCTGAAGTAACACAAGCAACAGATAATATAAAAAGAGTAATAACAAGCATAGCAATGCCATTAGGTGGAGTTTTAATATTTGCAAGTATAGTAATTGCAGCAATTAAAATGATAGCAAATGCTAACAACCCTCAGAAAAGAGCTGAAAGTATAGGATCACTTGCTTGGATATGTGGCGGTGGAATAATACTTGGCCTTTCATTGATAATCGCAGGTATTATAATCAATATTGCAACCAATAATACGCGGAAGTTTACTATAAGGGAGGTATGTTATGCGAGTTTTTAAAATACCTTTTAATACCAAACGAGAAGAAAAAATATTTGGTGGATATCTAAGTTTAAGGCAAGTAATTTATATTATGCTTGCAGCCTCTAGTTTATCTGTTCTTGCTTTACATATACCAATACCGATTAAAATTATAATAATTAGCATAATATCTATATTTTTCTTACTCTGTGCTTTCCTAAAGGTAAAAGAGCAAAATTTTGATAAACTTTTCTTAAACTGTATTAAATTTCTTATGAGAAATAAAAAATATGTTTATGAGAGGTGTTGCAAATGGTAGTAATGATAATCTTTTTAATATTAAGCATTTTTGCCATTTTACTTACCTTCTTGTATTTAAAGAAAAGCAAAAATAAAGTAAAACAAGTAAATAAAACTACTGATAAAAATATTCAAAAGGATAATGGCAAGAAAAAGACAAAACAGCTAAAAGATATTCTAGGTTTAAAGATAGACAACTCAATGATAAATATGGGAAATAGATATTCATGTATTTTAAGAATCGGAAGTATTGACTACAATATGATGTCTGAAAGTGAACAAGAAACTATAGAAAATGTACTAATGCAAACAGCTTTGACATTTGACGGTTTTGTTCAATTTCTAACAACTACAGAAAATATTGATACAAATGAGATTATAAATGATATTAAGAAAACAAGATCAACTAATGTGCAGATAAGAAATTGCAAGGAAAATTTGATAAATTTTCTAACCAATATGATGGAAAATATGGATACAGCAATTAACAAAAACTATATTATTCTATCATATGACGGTTTATATGAAGATGCAATAAAAGAACTAAATAGGAGAATAGCAAATTTAAAAACGAGTCTTTCAAGAGCAAAAATACAATGTGAATTACTAAGCGATGAAGATATCTACAATTTACTCTATAAGGAACTAAATAAGAACTCAAATATAATAAAAATGGACTTTAGAAAGGAGGAATTGTATGTTGATAAAAAAGAAAAAAGCAAAAAAAGAAAATAACATTTTTGAAAATATTTCTGCTATTGAAGATAGAATATTGCCAGATGTATTAGAAGAAAAAGCTGATTATCTATATCTAGGTTATAACAAATATTCAAGGACTTTTGTTATAACAATTTATCCAGAGCAAACTTGGCTACGGTTGGTTAGAGGAACTTGTATATTTAGGAGATGTAACAATTTCAATAAAAGTTGAAACTTCTTCCAATGCTTCTGTTATAAACCAATTAACAAAAAAATTAGTACAGTCGCAGGCAGAGTATGCAAATTACATGCGACAAGGAAATATTGCTCACACTCCAGTACTAGAAAAAGAAATTGCAGATTTAGAGGGCTTAAGAACTTTAATACAAACAAATCAAGATAAACTATTTTTCGTAACAGTTTTTATTTCGCTTACTTGTGAGAGTTTGGAAAAATTAAATGAGAAATCAAAAATATTGGAAGCAGAAATGAATAAGAAAACTGCTATGGTTAGAACTCTAATATTTAAACAGATAGACGGACTAAAGCAAATGCTACCAACTGGAGAAATTGCACTAGCAGGTTTTGAAAGAAATATGGTATCTGGCGGTGTTGCAACATTGATGCCAATTACAAATCCTAATGTATCACATAGTAAAGGCACATTTTTAGGAAGAAATTATTATACAAATGCACCGATCTACTTAAATACATTTATTGGACCACCAGCATTACCTAATCCCCACATATTTATATGTCGGTACAAGTCGGTGCTGGGAAAAGTGTTTCACTAAAGCTAATGGCAGAAAGAAATATAGTTACCTATGGCTGTTCTGCATTTTTTATAGATGTTGAAGGCGAATATGCTAAATTAGTACAAAAATTAGGTGGAAAAACTATTAAAATAAGGCAAGGTGAATCTACAGGAATTAACCCATTCGAATTAGAGAAGGACTACAAAGGAAATAGAGAGTTTTTAAACATAATGGACAAGGTTGCAGACATAAGGGCATTACTTTCAACAATAGCTAGAAATTATATGGGTAGAACTTTAAATGGAACAGAGATAACAGAAATTGAAATTGTGGTAAATCAGCTATATGCAGAGCGTGGCATCAATGATGATATTAACTCAATTTATGAAAGAAACAAAGGAAAATTAAATAATGGCAAATATGTTGTAGGAAAAGTAAAAAAGAAAATGCCGACACTATCTGATTTTCAAAAGAAATTAGATGAAAGAGGAAAATGTAAGGAATTAGCAGAGATACTAATTCCTTTTCTTAAGGGCAATTCGCTTGGAATATTCGATTGTGAAAGTACAATATTCTCGAATGAGGACATTATAAGTTTTGATATGAGTGAGATAAAAGACGAATTTACTAAACTTTATTCTTCTTTTGTAATACTTACATGGGTCTGGCAAAAGTTCATATTAAAGAACAGAGAAAAAAAGAAACTAATTATATGTGATGAGGCTTGGCTATTTTTAAAATATAAAGAATCTGCTGACTTCTTGGCTACTGTTGCTCGTAGAGGTAGAAAGTATAACACACCACTTCTAATTGGTAGTCAATTTATTGATGAATTTATAAATTGTGAAGAACGGTAGAACAATTATCAATATTTGCTCTACTAAATTTTTGTTTCGACAAAGTACAGGAAATGTTGAAAATATTAGAAAATTCTTCAGTTTATCTGAAGGTGCAAAAGAAATTCTGACAATGGCCTCGCCAGGAGAATGTATCTTTTCATTAAATAACTCAGTTACAGCAATGAAATTTGAAATAGCAGATTATGAAAAGGATTTTGTTTTCACATAATATGAATATAAAAAACAATTTAAAGGGGGGGATGCCTATAAGCTAAATTAAATATAGTGTGCTATCGTTTGCCCTATCTTAAAAGATAGGAGAAATTAAGTGAATAAGATTTTAAAAAGTTTTGTAGCTATAATAACAATACTTTTTTTGCTTGTTTCAATATGTCCTACATCGCTTGCGGAAACTGACTTCGCTGAACAGATAGACAGCGAGGAACGGAAGCATGTTCGAGAAAATAATAGCACGGAATGCTTGGTGGAATTGCACAAGCAATTTTTGACCTCTGTACATCAGAGACGATGGGTATCGGCTTTAAAGACTATGACGAGTTAATCTTCAATAAAGGAGTTGATGCCAATTCTGTTGCACCATTTACGGATGAACTGTGGTCAAAAACAATGACCTGGTACAAAATATTTGCTAGTGTTGCAGGTATTTTAATACTCATTGCAGTCATAATGCTATCATACAAGATGATGATGGCAGGCAATAGTACAGCCAAAAAAACAGAAGCAAAAGACAATTTGATGAGACTATTGCTGCGGTGGCTTAGCAATAGCTCTAGCACCACTTTTTGTTAAGTTTTTACTGTTTGTAAATAATTCATTAGTAAGCTTGTTAGTGGTAAATGCTAATTCTTCTTTAGACGGTTTACTTGGTGAAAGCATGATGACATCTATTCGTACACGGAAATGCAATAACAACAGCTATTGTAATTGCTATGTTCATATACCTATTTATTAAATTAAATATACAATTTATTGTAAGACAATTTGTGCTAATCATATTTACGGTATTTACACCAGTCGCATTAAGTATATGGATAGTAAATAGGAATGCAACAGCAATAAGTATCTGGGCAGGACAGATAATAACAAATGTATTTATGCAGTTTATCTATTGCTTTTTATTTTTAATGTACCTAACTTTTCTACCTTCTGGTGGTGGTTGGGCTGTTTCATTAATTTGGGCAATGATGATATTACCTTTAGCAAGTACAATACAAAATTCATTACAGGATCTAACAAGTAGAATCTGTGGAATTGATACTAATGCACAAGCAACACAAGCTTTTATGCTCGGAGGTGCTGCTGGTGGTGCTATTGGCTATGGAATAAGTGCAATCAAAGAACAATTTAAAACTCCTGGAGGAGATAATAATTCGCCAAACGCAACAGCTTCTAATATGCAAGGCCAGAATAATAATGGACAACAGCAAAGTTTTGTAAGTAGAGTAAAAAATTTTGTAAATCCTCAAATGAATTTATCTGCTGAAAAAGACTACAACGGTAATATAAATCCTATAAGAGATGTAATACCTAATGCAAAAACACAAGGAGATACGAATACTAAGCAAGAAAAAATGAATACTGGTACAGGTAAAGGTAGCAAAGTAGCCTCTGTACTAAAAGCAGGTGCTAAAGGAACTGCAAAGGCAACTGGTGCTTATCTTTCTGTGGGAAGAAGAATGGTTGAGGGAGATGCAAATGTAAATTTTAGAAATAAAGGAAATGAGCCTAAAAAGCAAATGCAACATACTGAGTATATTAACAATATAAGAGAAAGCCAGCCTAAAGAGAGGTTAGGTGAGGAAAATGAGCATAAAGTATAAAGCAAAAAAAGAAATAAAAAAGAAAATAAAAAAAGTAATAATGATGGTACTTAAACCATTGATTCCATATATTGCATTAGTTTTAATTGTACTGCTATTAGTATCATGGTTATTAGACAGTTTATTTGCTAGTTCTGCACAAGCAGATGACAGCGAATTATCTTCAGCAGAGTTAGATATCAAAACTATGTGTATTGAAAAAGCTGAATACTTAAATACTTGTGATAATTATGTGGATAAAGAAAAGAAAAATGAGCTTTTAGATGTAAATAATCTAGAAAACAATAAAATGATAGAATGGTCTCATTTATCTACACTTATGACATTAGAAAATTTAAACAATGAAAAAGAAATTAACCAAAATTTATTGGACGAAATAGGAGAAAATTTTAAGTCCACTTTTAAATATGAAAAAGATACTATTAAAACGGAAGAAAAGCAAACTAAAGGTGATAAAGTAACTTGGAAAGAAAACAAAGATAAAGCACAAACTCAATATATTTTGGTTGAAAGCGATACAATTATTGGTCATTATACATATGAGTATGAGACAGTTACTGCTATTTCTGATGACGGTAACACTAGAATTACAAAGAAAAAGTATAAAACAGAAACATTACAAGGAGAACAATATGAAAAATTAAAAGATTATCTAAAAACGAGTATGAATTTAAACAATGAAGATATTGATATGTGTGTAGATTTAGTTATCAATTCATCAAGTGGTTACTATGATGATACGATTAACAATGCTTATACTATTTTAATTAGCAATGATATGTTTACTTGGCCAATTCCTGGCTACACAAATGTTACTTCTGAATATGGTTACAGAGTTCACCCAATAAGCCGGAGAATATAAATTACATAGCGGTACAGATGTTGGTGCACCGGTACGGAAGTAATTTTGTGGCAATGGCTGATGGAATAGTTACTAAAGCTTGTTATAATCGGTGGATACGGAAACTGCGTAATAATAGACCACCGGAAATGGTGTTACTACTTTATATGCACATGGAACAAACATTTTAGTAAAAACCAATGATAGAGTAACCAAAGGACAGCCAGTACTTACAGTTCGGAAGTACAGGAAATTCTACAGGACCACACGCACATTTTGAGGTTATGATAAATGGAGAAACGGTGGATCCAATGCAATATTTTGAGAGGAGTGATTAAATTTGATATTAATTTTTACGGATAATGAGCAATTAAATAAAGACATAAGCAGAAAAATAAAAGATAGCAGAATTGTATATTATGCTGACTATATTTTAGAAGAAAAAGAAGCTGATACCCTAATAGTATCAGTACAAAATAATAAGTACAATTTCAAAGATTTTATGTTTAAGGTAAGAGATAAAAATATAAGAGTGATTTTACTATTAGAAAATGCAGAGCAAAAAGAGCTAAGAGACGCATTATTACTAGGAATTTATGACATTATATTCGACCCATTTACACTAGAAGATATATGCAAAAAAATTGATACACCTTCTGCATTCTCTGATATTGCTAAATATATTAAAGACATAATGGAACTAGAAAATATCTAGTTTTTTTATTTTGTTAGAAAGGAGGATTTTAAGTTGAAAGAAAGCACAAAAAAAGTCTTAAAGATAGTAATCATCAGCTGTAGTATTCTAATCATACTAGGCTTATCTGTTTTTGGAATATTTAAGTACATTGAATATAAGAAGATACAAGATAATATCAATTCTGTATATGACATTTATAACGATAGTAACAGAAATGAAATAATAATAGATTTTAATAATACAGTTGGAATTCCTGTAGAATCTGAAACAGATGAAGATAAATACTTAAATGCAATAGGTACTTTAGAAATACCGTCCATAAACTTTAAAGACATTGTTGTGGAAGGAACAGATCAAGCAGCTCTAGCACAAGGAATTGGACTTTTTGAACATAGCAATATTTTAGAAGGCAATGTTTGCTTAGCTGGACACAATACATATAGATTTTTAGCAAATTTAAAAAATGTGCAAGAGGGAGATATTATTAAATATTCTTCTGCGTTAGGAAATAAAGAATACAAGATAACAACAATAAAGCAGATACAAGAAACGGACTGGTCTATGTTAGAGGATACAGAAGATAACAGAATTACTATAATAACCTGCGTTAGAAATAGACCAGAATTAAGATTGTGCGTACAAGCAATAGAAAATATTTAAAAATTTTTTTCTGTTGAGCATTCCCTTTTTATAAAAATGATGTTATTCTTAAAATAAAGAGGTGATGTTCAAATGAATAAGAAAAAAATTTTAATAGCAGTTATTGTACTATTAGTAGTTATAATTACTTGCTGTTTAATAAAAATTGTTTTTAATAATTCTCATATAGAAACAGCATCAATAAATACATTAGCAGATAATGATAATAGCAGAAATATTAATACTATTGCAAATGTAATGGAAATGACAACAAATGAGACTATTGAAAATAAAACAAATGATGAAGAAAATGAAACAATAGAAGAAAACAATGCAGATACAAAAGAATCAAATACTACAGAAAAAACTGACAATAAAACTACTACAAGTCAAAAAGATTCGAGCAGTAGTACTAATAAAACTAATAGCAAAAACAATGATAATAATGTAAATACAAGTGTAAGCAATAAGAATAATAGTAGTTCAAGCACGAAAGAAGAACAAAAAAAAGAAGAAAGCAAACCAACTAATACAGAAAAGACAGAAGATACAAAAGAAAATGAAGATACAGAAACTGAGGAAAAAGAAGAAACAAACACAGAGAATGAGAAACTTGCCAATACTTTCTTTTCGGAGTATAACAAGCAAAAAACACAAGAAGCAGTAAACTACATAAATGAGCAAATGAAAAAAGACGAAATGTACGAAGAATTAGGAGGATATGCAGTTGCTTGCACAACAAAACCAACTAATTATTGGATATCGTATAGCTCTAATTCTAAGCTAGATGGTATCGCCCTTGCAGGTTGTAAAGTAAGTGTATATGTAGAAAACTATTATAGATACAACAGCAGAGGTACAGACTATTATTTATATGATACAAAAATTTATTTGTATCAAGAAGTTATTTAAAAAATAAAATTTTAAGAGGCCTAAACAAGGCTTCTTTTTTTAGGAGGTAAAAAATATGATTAAAAAAATAAACAAAAAAGCAATACCAATACTAATGGTATTTTTTTTATTACTAAATATTACAATTCCGACTTTTGCAGCTATAGATATTGGAGATACGAGCCATTTATATGGCGAAAAAGAATTACCAGGATTATTAGAAATTAAAGAGACTGGCGCATTGAAATTAGTTATAAAAGTATATTATCGTGATCCAGATACAAACCAAAAGTTATATGCTTTCTGCGTTGAACCGGACAAACCTGGAGTAGGCTCTGGCGCTAGTGATTTTGGAGGCTATGATTCATATGTAAAAGAAAAATTACAAAGTGATGTATTGTGGAGATGCCTATACTATGGATATATTGGTGTTGACTGGAGAGATACATCAGTCGAGTGCGACGATGACTGGTATTTCGTTACAAAAACGGTAGTACATTGTCTAGTCAATGAAAAAAGTCCAAAAGAAACATACACAATTCCTAGTAGAATTGCAAGCTCTGATGTTGAAGCAGGACTAACATTAAAGGATGTTCAAAGGAGAGGTCAAAAAGTACTAGATGAGGCAGAAAAACTTTATAACAAATGTTTAAACTCAAATGAAAAATATGAGGTTGCAAAAGTATCAATAAACAAAAGTGGAGATACTTACACAGAAGGAAATTATGAAGTACAAAACTTTAAAATAAGCTCAAATAAAGCATTAGGAAGTTATGATGTAACACTTTCTAAATTTCCAAGTGGAACTACTTATGAGAAAAATGGAAGTACATTAAAAGTAAAAATTCCAAGAGCTAACATAACAGGAGATATAGAAGGATTAGTTTATTTAACAAATGTGCAAGTGGAAACTTGTGGCGCATTTTATGCTGAAGCATATAATAGCGAATTTCAAGACTATATCATAGCAGCAGATCCGTTTGAAATTACGAGTGCTAGAACTACATTTAACTTAACAACAGCTAAATCAATAATAAAAGTAGAAAAAACTGATGAAGATACAAAAGAGCCTATTGCAGGTGTAACATTTCAACTAAAGGAAATGGATGGAACAGTTGTGCAAAATGCTACAACAAATGGCAAACGGAATTGCCACATTTTCTAATTTAAAACCTAACACATATATATTGGTAGAAATTGCTACAAATGATGACTATATTATAGATACAACAGAACATAAAATTGAAGTTGGTTATGATGTAACTATTACGAAGGAATTAACAAATGAGCATAAAAAAGGAAACTTAAGAATTTTCAAAGTTGATAAAGATAATCACGAAATAAGACTTGGCAATGTAGAGTTTGATTTATATAGTGTAGAACTAGACAAAATTATTGGCACTTATAAAACTAGCGTGGATGGCGAGATTTATATAGAAAATATAAGAACACGGCGAATACAAACTGTTTGAAAAAAATACAGGAAAATGGTACGATTTAGCTGAAGATACAGAGGTAAAAGTTGAGTGGAACGAAGTTACAGAAGTAATAGTAGAAAATGAATTAAAGAAAGCACAAGTAAAAATTGTAAAGGTAGATGAAGAAGATAATAAAATTAAGCTTTCAGGTGTTGAATTTGAAGTACTAGATGAAAACGAAAATGTATTAGAAAAAATTGTAACAGATGAAAATGGCGAAGCTTTAACACAAAAATATCCCGTTAGAGATTTTAAAAAATTAACATTAAGAGAAGTAACGACATTAGAAAATTATGTTTTAAATGATGAGCCTATAACTATAGAATTAAAAGCAAATGAAACAACTGAGGTAATAGTAGAAAACGAAAGAATCAAAGGTAAAGTAGAAATTACAAAAGTAGATTCAAAAGATAATACAAAAGTATTAGAAGGTGCAGAGTTTGGACTATATGATAAAAATGATAATCTTGTAGAAACACTTGTAACAGACGAGAATCGGAAAAGCCATTAGTCAAGAGATTTACAAAGACAGATATTATCTAAAGGAACTAAGCACAGGATCTATCTATTATCTATTGAATGAAAATACTTATGAATTTGAAATAGTAAACGATGGAGAAACAGTACCTGTAACAATAGATAATGAGCCTGTAGACATTACTGTAGATGTAGATAAAGAAGGCACAGTAGAGATTAAAAGCGGAGAAAAAGTAAATTATACATTTAGTAATATTGCCAATAACTCAAATGTTTACCTAGAGAACTTTAAATGGTTTGATTATATACCAACAGATTATATTCGTTTGGAGAAAATGACAACAGGTACATGGAATCAAGATTTAAAATATGATGTTTACTACAAAACCAATAAATCAGATGAATACATACTATTCAAAGAAGATTTAAGTACACAAGAAGATTACGAATTAGACTTTACAAAAGTAAAACTAGCAGATGACGAATACATTATAGAGACAATGTTTGATTTTGGAAAGGTAGAAACAGGATTTAGAGAAAGCACAAGCCCAACTATGGAGTGTATGTCATTAGATACATTAAAAGATAATGACACATTTACAAACCATACAAAAACAGTTGGTGTGTATTATGGTGTAACAGCTGAAGCAAATAGCGACTGGACTACAGTTGTGCATATACCAGAAGAGCCAAAATGTCCTACACTTCCAAGAACAGGAAGATAAAATAAAGTTAGTAATTCCTATAATTTGCCCTTCAAAATTTAAAATTATAGGAGGAATATGTTTATGGAAATTAAAGTTACAGAAGTAAGAATTTTTAAAATTAAACAGAGAGGTGCATTATTAGGTTATGCAAATATCGTTTTAAATGATAGTTTTATTGTGAGAGGTATTAGAATACTAGAAAACCAAAGAATTGGAAGGTTTGTAGCAATGCCTTCAAGAAGATTAAATGGAGAAAAAAGAGCATATAGAGATTTATGCCACCCTTTAAATCAAGAAGTAAGAGATCTAATAACAAAAGAAATTTTTGATACCTATGATAAACAAGAAGACGAAGAATAGTGCTTAGTTCCTTTAAATTTGCCCTTACTATTATAAAGAAAGGACTAATCTATGATTTTATCAGATAAATTATATACAGAATTAATAAACTTAGAAAATGATATACACAAAATTAGGCTAAATAAAGCGATAAATGATTTACAAATGGAAGCATTTTTAAAAAATTTAGAAAAAAGAAGATATAATATATTAAATGAAATTAGAATATACAACAAAACTGTAGAATATAGCACAGAAAAAATAAAAAATATTAGCGATGAATATAAGGCAGAGGTCAAGGATAATACTTTAAAAATTTATATTCCAGAGCCTATGCCATCTTATAAATCTTTAAAAACACACGCATTTAAAAATATACTCATAAACATTACTGAGGCAACAAAACCTTTTAATGATTTGTTTAAAGATAAGGTATTTGTATTTATTAGAATTTTTGATAACATAAAAGGTTGGGATATAGACAATAAATACATAAAGCCGATCTTTGATGCTTTGATATTAAATAATATTATTGAAGATGATAATATAGAAAAAATGTTTTATTGTGTGCAAGGTGAATTTTCAGAAATTCCGCATACAGAAGTATGTATTACAACTCAAAAAAATGCAGTAAATTTAATGCAAAATATGTTAGTTCAAAATGTCCTTTTTTCAGAGTTTTAGAAAACAAAAAATAGGACATTTTTTATATGTGCAAAATTCAGTAGAATCAACACTTACAGACATATTGAAGAATAAAAAAGACTAAGTAGGATAGGTGTGTGAGAGCGTAAGCTATCACATTCCTAGCCAAGTACCAGTGAGTGAAAAGCTATTTGAAAAGGTGGTGAGGAAAAATTAAAAGTATATTTCCAAAGAACAAAAATGAAATAGAAATGGTCAAATTTATTGGGCGATTTCAATATCTATATATTAAAGATGCAGAGTATTTTTTTAATGATACATACTATCCAAAAAGAATAAGAAATTTAATACAAAAGAATATTATAAGAAAATATAATAAATATCTTGTACTTGCAGAAAACGGTTATGCTTTTATGAAAGTATTAGGGCAAAATACAGTTCCTTTAAGATATGACAAGAAATATACAGATAGATTAAAATTCATAAGTCATTTAGCATCAATTTATCATAAAGAAGAATACATAGATTTTATCCCCTCTATTGAGATAAAAGATAAGAATAAATTTACAGAGACATCACGAAAATACATAGGAATTTTAAAGATATTTGGTACAAACTATTTAACATATCACATATCAAAAGAGCATACAACAAAATATATAAACTCCGTTGTATATGATCTACAAAAAGAAACTAGAAACAAGAACATATTAGTTTTAGTTGATGATATAAAGAAAATAGAATTAAGAAATTTTGTGTTTGGATTTAATTCGTTAATTATTAGCGAAGACAAAGACGAAGATTTACAAAAACTAAAATATATACAACAAATTAATTGGCCAAAGATAGTACAAAAACTATATAAAGATGTGCATATTTCAGAATACAATTTTTGTGATTATACCAATAATAAAGATAAATATATTACAACATTTTATTTAATTGATACAGAAAAAATAAATAGAATCAATGTATTTTTAACAGCGAATAAAAATAAACAAGCAGATATTATTTGCGATGAAAGTATAATACGAAGCTTAGGACAGGAATTGCCTCTCGCAAATTATAAACTTGTAGATTTATCTGATTTCATAGATAAAGATATTAGAATTTATGACTAAAAAAATTATCTTTTGGACTTCAATAGTTGTACTAATCATTGTAAATATTTTAATAGATACTAATGTAAATAATTATATTGAAATTTTAAATAAATGCTTTAATAAAGAAATTGCATTAACTAATTTTTATTATGCCATAATTTGCCTCATAATTGCCTTTATAACCGTTTTATTTATTGTAGTAATAAGATTAGTTATCTTTTATAAAAAAGAGGAAATAAAAGGCATTAAACTCAAATCTGAGGACCGGTACATATCGGTACAGCAGACTGGCTTAGTGATAATGAAATAAATAAAATATTAGGAAAAAATGATGTGCTTGGAATAATTTTAGGTAAAAAAGGAAATGACATTATAAAATTGCCTTTTGATAGCCATTTTAACAAAAATATTGCTGTCTTTGGTAGTTCTGGTAGCATGAAAACAATAGGCTTTCTTATAACAAACCTATTAGAACTATTGCAGTATAAGAAATCAATAATTGTAACAGATGCTAAACGGAGAAATCTACAGAAAGACTAATACAATTTTTAGAGAAAATGGATATGTTGTAAAAGTTTTTAATTTAAAGGATATGGAACACTCTGATAGGTGGAATCCCCTACGGTGAAAATGAAGATGTTACAGATATTCAAACAAGCTCAAATGTAATTATTACACGGAACACAAAAGAAAAAAGGAAAAGATGACTTCTGGCCCAGAGCAGAGGAAAACCTATTGAAAGCATTTGAGTTTTATTTTTTGGAAAATAAGTTAGAGCAAAATACATTAACAGATATATATAAGATTATTGCAGCAGGAGATGTAGGAAGATTAGATAATATGTTTCGAAGCTTGCCACCGGATAGTCCAGCTCGTATGTCATATAATATATATGCAAGTGGATCAGATACTATTAAAGCATCTGTACTTACACGGTTTAGGAACTAGACTACAAGCTTTTCAAAATAAAGAATTACAAGAACTCACTAATGCTACAGATATAGATTTAATATTACCTGGACAAAAATCTTGTATTTATTATGTGATATCAAGCGATGTAGATTCAAGCAAAGATTTCCTTGTGTCATTATTCTTCACATTTTTGTTTATAAAATTAGTGAAGTATGCAGATAGTAGAGAAAATGGAAAATGTGAAAATGAAGTATATTTCTTTTTAGACGAATTCGCAAATATTCGGAGAAATACCAGATTTCAACAGAAAAATTAGTACAGTAAGAAGTCGTGGAATTGCACTAATACCAATAGTTCAAAATATAGGACAGATAAAAAACCGTTACCCTCTCGACACTTGGCAAGAGATAATTGGTAACTGCGATTTAAGGTTATGTCTTCGGTGCAGCAGATACTCTAACAGCACAATATTTTAGTGATCTTCTACGGTGTGTCAACAGCAGAAAGTCAAAGTATAAAGAAAGATGCAGGAATTGAAGGAGAGTTAGAGTTTGGACAAAAGAATATATCTACTTTAAAAAGGAATCTTTTAAATGCAGATGAGATATTAAGAATACCACATAATGAACTATTAGTTAATATTCGTGGAAATAAACCACTTATGCTTAATAAAATGATATATACAGAACACAAACTTTCAAAACAATTAAAAGATGTACCAGTAAATAGTTACAAGCCTAATTGGAATACAGAGAAAGTGCCAGATACCAAACTTAAGATAGACAAAAAAACAATAGAGGAAAAACAAGAAAATGAAGAATTTGAGGAGATTACATTTGATAACTTTTAATTAAAAAAATTTTTTATAAAGTATTGACTTTTTTTATACCTAGTAATACAATGTATAAAAATACATAGTATAACAAGGTATAAAGGAGTGATTTTTATGCGAATAAGTAGAGAATTATTAAAAGGTAGTACAACTTTGTTAGTGCTTAGCTTACTAGAGAATGAAAATATGTATGGTTACGAAATGATTAAAAGATTAACTGAAAAATCAAAAAATGTTTTTGAATTGCAAGAAGGTACATTATATCCAATATTGCATAGCTTAGAGGAAAAAAATTATATCACATCATATTGGGATAAAACAGTAGCAAAGCAAAGAAAATATTATTCTATAACAAATGAAGGAAGAAAGCTCTTAAAAGAAAAGAAAGAAGAATGGAGAACTTTTAGAGATGGAGTTAATCAAGTTGTAGGAGGTGTTTTATTTGGATATTAAGAATTTTTTAGATAAGGTATGTGGAGAAATTAAATATAGACCTGTAAGAAAAGGAATATGCGAAGAATTAAAATCCCATATTCAAGAAATAAAGGAAGAATATACTAATAAAGGTATTCCAGAGAATGAAGCAGAAGAAAAGGCTGTGTTTCAAATGGGGGTTCCTGAAGAAATAGGAAGAAAATTAAATAAAATTCATAAGCCGAAATTAGATTGGAAATTATTATTGCTGATGGTTATTTTAATGGGATTTGGAGTTTTTGTGGCTATATTAAAACAACCAATTATGAACGAAAATTATATAGGAAGTACAATCATTTATATGACAATAGGTGTAATATTAAGTATTGGAATTTATTTTTTTGATTACAAGCTATTAAAAAAATATTCTACTGTGATATATATTATTGCTTCAATTTTGATGATTCTACCTATGATACAATTTGGATTTATCCCTAGAGGAGTATATAACATACAATTATTTGAAATTACCATTTCTCCATCTACAATAGCACTTCCATTATATTTAATTTCTTTTATAGGATTTATATTTAATTATAATAAAACAAACAATTTTAAGATGACTATATTGAATAAAGAAATAGAAATTAATAAAGATATGGTAAAAATAATTATATGTAGTGTAGCTTCATTAATGTTAATGGAATATATATCCTCAATTACAAATGCAATTATATTAGGAATAATATATTTAATAATATCTACGGCAAAGATTATTCAAAATAAAAAAAATCGCATAAAAAACCTAATAATATTATATGTAATTCCAGTTTTTATGGGATTATTGTTAATATTAATGTTAGTAAAAAGTCCATATAGATTTGAAAGAATTATATCATCATTTAATCCAGAAATAGATCCAGAAAGTTCTGGATATGTAGGAATGTTGCAAAAAGAAATTTTAGAAAATGCAAAGATAATAGGAGAAGCAGATACAATGGCTGTTTCAAGTAATCAATCTATTATAAATCTTGAGAATAATTATACATTTATATATCTTTTAGGAAAAACTGGAATATTAGTGGCAGGACTACTGGTTTGTACTATAATTTTAACTTCAATAAAACTAATTATAAATGCTAAAAATATTAAAGAGCAATATGGAAAATTTTTAATAATAGGATTAAGTTCATTATATATATTACAATCATTTGCTACAATACTTATGAATGTAAATATGGGAGTTCAAACAAATGTAAATCTACCATTTGTTACTTATGGAGGAATATATTTTATAGTAAGCATTTTAAGTATGGCTATTATATTTTCAGTATATAGAAGAAAAGATATCTATCAATATGAGATAGAAAATAAAATTGAAGCAAGTGAAAACTAATAATAAATAAGCTTATAAAAATTCTAAAGTTAAATGAACGATAAATTACAATTACTATGTAACATTATAAAATATATAAGCATTTACCTAAAAAATAGGTAGATGCTTTTTTAGGTGGTGAAAAATTGGAAAATATAAGTATAAAAGAAATAATGAGAAGTAAAGAAGAAAAGCGAATACTTACTCGGTACTATAACAGGCATAGAAGATGAATATTATAAGCTAAAAGGAAAATACATTCCTTGTGCCATTGTATGGTATGGAGATGTGAAGGTTTTAGTGCCGATTACTCATTTAGTAAATGGAAAAGAAAACAAGTCCATAATTCGTGGCATGCTAGGTGCTGAAGTTGATTTTGTTGTGCTAGAGTACGATGAAGTGGCCAGTATAGCAATAGGTAGCAGAATAGAGGCAATGGAACTGCGCTCAAAATTAGAACTGCCAAAACTAAAGAAAAATGATACAGTTAGAGTTCGTATCGTTGGAATAGGGATAAAGCATATAGTAGTGGATCTGTATGGAAAGGAAGTTGTAATAAAAGCTGAAGAACTAAAACACACATTTATAGTAAACTGTAAAGATATGTATAAAGTAGGAGACTACTTAAAGGTAAGAGTTAAGAAAATAGATATAGAAAATAATACATTTGAACTATCAGCAAAAGAGTTTGAAGAAAACCCATTTAAAAACATAAGAAAATACATATCTGTTGGTGGAGAATATACAGGGACTGTAATTGCTTTTCCTAAAAGTAATTCTGGAGTATTGATACAATTAGATAATACAGAAGTAACTGTTCTTACAAGAGTTCCAGCTAAATTTAATAATTTTCCACATTATATGAGTAAAGTGTTAATAAAGATAACTGAAATTAAAGAAGATAAGAAATTTATATATGGTTATTTAGTAAGAATTATTTAGGAGGATTATATGTTAGAAAATGAAAAAATAAAGATAATAAATTTTATACAAGACTTTGGTTGCTGTACTTTAAAGCACCTACAGATATTATTTAATAAGCCAAATGATAATTTTAAGGATATTTTGCAAGGTAACTTTGTGAATAGAAAAGGAGACATTTTTGTTTATAATAAATCTACTATTGATATGAAAATGATATATGCTTTAGATGTACTATGTAGGTATAAAAAAAGATTAAAACAATATCATAAAGGATATGATCCAACATATATTACATTTCTTACAACTGATAATATGCTATACAATATAATTGTTACAGATAAAACAAGCGAAAAAGGAGTACTAAAACTACTACGAATAAGCTCTCCTATGATACCAGAAGCAGATAGATTTATTCTGCTGTTTCAAGACGAAGTCTGTTTCAATGAAGTGGAATGCAAAACTCCTTTTGCTTACTGTGTATATCCAGAACTAAAAATAGTTCAAAAAAATAAAAAATAATCATTATATAAAAGGATATAGTTATTATTTTATATAAGAGAGGAGGAATTGTATGAGTGATAATATATTAAAATTCTTTAATATTGTAAACTCGATTTTTAGTGCTATCATTGTTGGAATATCAGAACTCTTTAGTGGTCAAAGAGTTCTTTTTTTTGGTTATTTAATTCTTAATGTAGTAGATTTCATAACTGGAACAATTAAAGCAAGGATAACTAAAACAGAAAGTTCGTCAAAAGGATTAACCGGAATAATAAAAAAAGTGGGATATTGGATATTAATATTAATAACATTCTTAGCATCATATATGTTATCAAACTTAGGAGATTTAATTAATATAAATATTGAATTTGTTGTTCTTTTTGGATGGTTTACATTAGGCTGTTTAATAATAAATGAATTTAGAAGTATATTAGAGAACTTAAGTGAATTAGGAATTAAATTGCCGGATTTTTTGATAAAAGGATTAGAAGTTATCCAACATATTATCGACAAGAAAACTGAAGAAATTGATAAACAAAAAGATGATGAAAATAAATAAGAATAGGATGTGAGCTTGATATGAGTAAAAAAAATATAGACAATTACATAGATACAGAGCTTAACAAGTTTAAATTTAATAAAACAAGTTTGGGATATAGATATTTAAAAATAGCAATAAAATATGGAATACAAGATGACTTATTAATAGAGAACTTAATTAATAGATTATATGAAAAGATAGAAAAAGAACTAATGATAGATAAGAAAAGGATTAAGTGGAACATCGAAAAGAGTATTGAAACTATGTTCATAAATACAGATATAAAATATGTTACTAATTATTTTTATATAGAAGAATATGAGAAAGTAACCCCTAAATTATTTATAACAACGATAGTAGAAAACTATTTTAGATAAAGAGAGTATATTGAAGTTTTACATATAATATGATATTATATACTACAGTTAAAAATAATATTTATATTATATTTTAGAAAATATTAATTTAACATTATTACAAATAGGGGGATTATATGAAAAGATTAGTAATAGGAATTATTACAATTATAATTGTTATATTATTAGGAACTATGATATTCTTTTTAAGAAGAAATGGTGAGAATATGGAAAATATCAACGATGATTTGAGCAGTATAGAAGATAAAATAATTATAGAAAATGCAACTAAAATAATTTGTAAAAATATTTATAAAGACAATGCAAGCCAAAAAGAAGACTTATACAATATAATAAATCAAGATAAAATTAATAAAATTGTAGAACTATTAAATAATCAAGAATTAAATGAATTATATGAGGGAACGAGCGAACAAAATTATATAGAAATAAGTATATATGATAATGAGCAAGAAAAGCATTTAACAATATATGAAAATAATATAAAATTAGATGAGAAAAAATATAAAATAAATAGTGAACTATATAAAGATTTAGTAAACATATTAAACCCAACATATTATTTGCATAATAGTGACTTGGAATTACCAAACCAGGATACCTGTAAGAAAATGCAGAAAAAATCTCTAAATGGGTTAACTGAAAGCGAAACTGAAGAGGTAAGTAAAAAATTAAGAGAAGCACATACAACTATGGAATTTTTACTAATTAATGGAACAAAAAACTTAAAGCAATCAAATAGCATATATTGGAATTTATATAATGAAGCAGAAGCTATAACAGAACCAACTGGAGAAGAATTAGAATTTTCAAAAAATAGTTGCTTTAGAGCTACAGCAAATAATATTATGGATATTGTTAATATAATAAAAGATGAAGAGACAGTAGAATTATTTAATAGTATCTATGAAGAATTAAACAAAGCAATGGAATATAAAGATATAGGAGAAATATTTGAAGTGCATGAAAAAATACATGATTATGATTATTGGATAATTAACTATCCAGCACATTATGATACTGCTCCTGCACCAGATTGGGAAGGAATAGAAACATACTTTGGTACTACAATGTAGAAAAAGGAAGAATAAATCTTCCTTTTTATTTTACCAAGAGCCATACATGGCTACATTGCTAGGCATAGAACCGTTTCCTAAGTCAAAGTCTACAAACCCATGGTCATAGCCGTCACCATCTACTTTAACCCAATTTCCAGCAGTACTCTTTACATAGTCAACAGATTTCCAAGTAGGGTGTGTATCTCCACAATAAGAACTATTAGTCGCAACTAACATACCAGCAGCAACCTTTCCCCAATAATTAGCAGCAGCAGTATACACGTTCATAGTTCTTTTCATAATGTAAGTTTTATATTTAGTACCATTTATTGTAGCAGAACCATAAGGATAATATTGAATCATCATTTCAAAATCTTCTCCAGAAGGGTTTCCGAGCCATCCTTCTGTTAATTTTAAATTTGGACCTCTAAATTGAATGTAATATCCTCCTTCAACACCAGTAACAACAAAAATTTCACGATTTCCAATAGTTCCTACTTTATTAATTAATCTGTTCTCTTTGTAGACGTTGATGGACTTTCCTGATTTATTAACACATAATAAACATGCCATAGTACCACCTCCTTAGATATATAATATAAGATATTAAGCAAAAAAAAATAAAAACAGAATAAAATAGAAAAATTTAACTTAACAACAATTCAGTTACATCTGGGCCAACACAACCATCTACAGTTAAATTATTTTCTTCTTGAAATGATATTGTAACTTCATTACATTTAGGACCGAACATACTATCTTCTACTAATGCATAGCCTCGTAAATTAAATAATCTTTGAATAAATAATACATGGTCATTACTAATAATAGGTGTCTTATAATATAGATAGTGTTTTAGTGCCATTGATTTGCACATAGGCCCAAAGATTCCATCTTCCTCTAAATTGCAATTATATGTTTTGTTCATCACCATCTGCCATTCTAAAGTATAGTTAATTTTGTCTTGAATATATAAATAATTTAAGTCAACATTTCCGGAAATACCATTTATTTTACCAGTTTTAGAATATTGCCAAATCATATATGGTTTTTTATATGTACATTCAGAATTATATTGAGCAATCCATATTTTAGCATTGGAAAACTGTGAAATATCTAAATAGTTTTCTAGCCAATTCAAATTGGCATATATCCCTGGAATAAATGCTTTTTCAGATATAATTTCACAAAAACGATTGCACATTTTACTTAAATATTCTTTTCCTTCAGGCAATATAGTTTTATCTTCCATATCTAAGAAAATTGGAAGTTCAAAATATTTATTACTTAAATTAGAAAGTATTTCTTTAATGTTTTTTTCTAAATTATCTATTAAATTACAATAATTATAGATATAAATTCCAACAGGGATATTTAATTCTTTACAGTTCTTATAATTATTCTCAAATTTTGAATCATATTGAATTTGATCATCGTCATATATATTACAATATTTTAGTATAGCAAATTCTATATTATCGTTTTTTACCTTATTCCAATTTATATCTCCTTGATATCCAGATACATCTATTCCTTTTTTCATATTATCACCTATATAAATTATAAAAACATATAATAGTAATCTTAGAAAAGTAGAAAAAAATAGAAACCTTCCATTTTTTTCTACTTTTAAAGAAAATTGTTTAGAAAAAAGTAAAATACTAGTAAATTAAATT
The DNA here is from genome assembly GCA_944391835.1 of uncultured Clostridia bacterium. Lineage (GTDB taxonomy): Bacteria > Bacillota > Clostridia > TANB77 > CAG-508 > CALXVA01. The sequence goes on from CALXVA010000011.1 coordinate 24,096, forward strand.
TATAATTTGAAAAATATAAAGAAGAGGTGATTTTATGAATGTTAAAGATGCACAAAAGTGGTTAAACGACAATTTTGGAAGTTCAGCAGGATGGGTAGAAGTTGATGAGGATGGCGTAGCAGGATATAATACAATGGTAGCCTTTGTAAGGGCTTTGCAAATTTTACTTAGAATAGATGTAGATGGAGGATTTGGAAATGGTACAAAGCAAGCATATAATAATCTTTTTGGGGATGGACTAAGTGAAATAAACAATGCTGACAATAATTTTACAGTAAAAATGATTATATCATTAGTTAATTTAGCATTGCTTTGCAGAATAGAAGTATCTAATACAGATGATATTTCAATATTCTCGGAAGCTACACGACAAGGAATTACTAGTACGATGTCTCAATTAGGAATAGATAATTATACCGGAGGAATAAGAGCAAGGGAAATAAAGGCTCTTTTTACAAGTGATGCTTACTATTTAATAAGTAGTGGTGATGCGACTACTAGAGAAATACAGCAAGCTATAAACTTGAAATATAGTGATATGTTAGATAATTATATAGCAACTAATGGTTTATATGATAGGAATATGAATAATGCACTTATAAAAATGATACAATATGAAATAGGAGTAACCGTAGATGGCGGCTGGGGAGAAGGCACTATGAGTAGTCTACCAGTATTAGGACCAGGTTCAAGTAGAAAAAATTTAGTGTATATCTTACAATATTTATTATATTTAAATGGATTTGACCCAAATGGGTTTGATGGTGGATTTGGTAACGGTGTAACAACAGCATTAAAGAATTTTCAAGAACTAATGAAATTAGATGTGGATGGATATTGTGGACGACAGGCTTGGTCTGCATTAGTAGTAAGTTGTGGAGATACAACTAGAAGTGCTAATGCTTGTGACACCTGCTTTGAAATTACTGCAACAAGGGCACAATTATTAAAAAATAATGTATTTGAAGTAGTAGGAAGATACTTAACTGGATACATTGGAGAAGATAGACCAAAAGCTTTACAGGATGGAGAATTAGAGACAATTTTAAATTCTGGATTGAAAGTTTTTCTAATATATCAAGAAAATAACAGACAAATCGAAGATTTTAGTTTTGCATCAGGCAAGGCTGCAGGATTGTTAGCATCAGAAGCAGCAATGAATAAAAAGGTTCCAAAAGATACAGTAATATACTTTGCCGTTGACATGGATGTTTATGAAGAGCAAATAGATGATAGTATAATTCCATTTTTTAGAGGAATTAATGCAAGCATAAGAGATGACTATAGAGTAGGAATTTATGGACCTCGCTTGGTATGCACGAGAGTATCAGAAGCTGGACTATCGGTTAGTAGTTTTGTTGCTGATATGTCATCAGGATATTCTTGCAATGTAGGGCAAAAGATACCAAATGATTGGAATTACGATCAGTTTAAAGAAATTTCAAATTATCAAGGTGAACTGGATATTGATAAAGTGAATTTTGCAGGAAAAATTGAACCAATTTCTAGCATAGATGAAGAACCTGGGGATGCTAGTGAAGTAAATAAAAAAGTAATAAATTTCTTAAGAGAAGCTTACAATTTAGCTAGTGAATATAATGGGGGAAATGCAACTGTTATGGAAAATAATTCTTTAGTAATTCAATATATTGCTTATAGAGACTATGATAGTTCAGCATGGAATACTTTATTAGACCATAATGCAGCTGGAGTTAATTACATAAAAAATAACATATCTAAAGAGGGACGAGACTTGAGTTTGTATGACTTCAGATATAATAAATTAATATCTTTACCACATCTATTTTCTTCCTTATATTGTGTACTAAACAAAAGAACTCTTATACCAGCTACTGATGCGATTATTGCAGATTTAACTGGTTGGGCAGGAGATTTATTACAATTTGCAGCAAATTTTGAAAAAGAATTTAAAGAGAATAAGCACCCAATGTATACGCCAGAATATATTGAACAAATAATTGGTTCAAAATCCGATAGTGCAAGAGGATTGGGATTTGACTTAGAAGATTTAATACAAGATACTGATGTATGGTCATTATATAAAAACTTAAAAACGATAAGAATAGACGCTGTTTTCGAAGGATATTATAGAAATGCTGTTATTGACAGAGGAAATAGATTTGTAGAAAATAGAGCTGAGTGGGGAAATATGCCAGATAATGTATCGGATAACGATACAAATTATAAAAAAATTTATGAATTAGCAAAACAGTATTTAACTATGGATGTAAGTACTCTTGAAGGTTTAGCTGCTTTGGCATTTCAAGCACTTATAATAAAATCTGGATGCTCTATGGAAATTCTCCAAGAAAGCATAGCCCAAGCATTTGCAAATAAAGTTACTTCTATGATATAATTGCATAGAAGATTAAAATTAAAGGTGTAAAATATGAAAAAATTTCTTATGATATTAGGTATTACAATTAACATTATAGTACTATCATTTTGTATAGAAAAAATATTTTATAATTCTATAATTTTGCCCCTTCAATATGATTATATCTTGTGGTGTAATGCAAATGAAAGAGATTACATAAAAGGAAGATATGGTATAGAAGGAAAATATAACATTATTGTATGTGAAGTTAGTTGGAATCGAGAAAAAATGACAACTTATAAAATTAAAGAATTACCATATGGACTAGGACAGAAAATAGAAATATCATCAACTTTAGGGGAATATGTTAGAGAAAATAATAATACAGGAGAAGTAATAATAAAATCTATAATTCCATATACCATAATAGGTGGAATAAACATTATACTAATTGCTATAATGATAAAAAGTAAAACAGCTTAATATACTAACTACAACTGTTAAATATCTGCATAGATATAAGTTAGAGTTATTTATTAGTTATTACTAAATTAAAGCAGGGTTAAACCTGCTTTTTAAAATTTTAATAAACATATTTAATATTTGTTTATAAATTACATTGATTATTACTTCTGATATTGAAATCAAATTGTTTTTGATAACTATTTTATTAATATAACTAATACTATTTATAAAAAAGTTTTTAGTTACTATATATTTTTCTCGTTTTCTATACTTTTAAAGCTTTTTATAAGTTGAGTTGCAACATTAAAAAACTCTTCTTGTGTTTTAGAGTCTAACTTTTTTATTTCTTTAAAAATATCCTTATATCTAATTTCTAATTGTTTATCCACTTCAAAATCATCCATTAATAGATAATCGTAAGAAGTATCTAATTCTTTTACTAATTTTCGTAATAAAGTCAGAGATGGCAATTTGTTTTTTCTTTCTATGTTTGAAATATAACTTGCAACACTTCCAACTCTTTCCGCAAGTTCTTCTTGTGTTAGATTTCTTCTATTTCTTGCTTCTAATATTCTATCACCAATTTTATTATCCATAATATTACCTCATTTACAAAACTATAAATATGATAATATTTTGGACTATTTTTTAAAATAAATACAAAAGAACAAAAATATTGCTCCTAGCAATATTTGAAAGCAAAAAAATAGATGTTAATCTTCTCGACAATATGTATTTCTCAAACTATTTGCTTGTTCAGAAGTTAATCTTTGATTCATAACTGCTAAGCCAATAAGTGAATCTATTTTATTCCATTTGCCTGTTTTATTTTCGCCTTTTGCACTTAATTCCACATAGTCAACTATTTCTTCAAATAAATAATATGGTATATTAAATTCCTGATTTACTATATTTTCTAACTTCATAAATACCTCCGTATAGAGTATCTTATTACTTTCTACTAAAAAATTCAATACTTTACAAAACAAAAGTTGCGTATAATCCCCTCTTGAAATTATGAATTTTGCTATATTATAAATAAATTTGTATAATTGGAGAGAATAAGATGTATTTATCTGATGCAATGCGTATAAGAATAAAGAAGTTAATTGAACAGAATAATATTAATGGAAATAAATTAGCTTTAAATTCGGGAATTAATCGTTCTAATATTAAGAGATTCTTAAGAGGAAAAAATAAGTCTATAACTATTGAAAGTATCACTCTTATTTGCCAATCATTAGGCATAACTTTGAAAGATTTTTTTGATGATGAAGTATTTGAAAACGTAGATGTAAAAGATTAAAAAAATAGCCTACCTTATAAAAACAAGGTAGACTATAAACACTTTTTTTACACAAATAAAACAGCTTTTTCCAAGCTATAAATGATTATATAGATAAAAAATATAGAGTGGGAATTTATGGACCGAGAGAAGTTTGTAGAAGAGTAGAAAAAGCTGGATTATGTGTAAGTAGTTTTGTGGCTGATATGTCATCTGGATATAGTTGTAATATTGGACGAAAGATTCCGGATAATTGGAATTATGACCAATACAAAGAAATAGCTGATATTTATGGAGATATGGATATTGATAAAGTAACATATAGTGGAAGAATAGAACCAACTTCAAGCCTTTCTGGCGATGATACTTCTAGTACAAGTAATATTAATAAAGAAACATATAATTTTATAAAAAGAATATATGATGAAATCATTAATATTAAAGGAAACATAGGAATAATGGGAGCAAATTTGGAAACATTAAAATATTTAGCGTATCTAACATATGACAGTTATGCATGGGATTTACTAGTAGGTTATGATACAAGTCTCATTAAGAAATTAAAGGAAAGACTTATTGACAAAGGTGATGAAAGAAATTTATTAATTTACTCTAAAGACTATAATACATATATTACATTACCACATTTGGCTGTTTCGACATTAATGCTTTTAAAAAACCAAATAGGAGTTCCTACTTTAAACGGTATAATAGTAGATTTATGTAGTTGGGCAGGAGACCTTTTAACATTTGCTGGAAGTTTCGAAAAAGCATTTAAGGATGGTAAATATAAAGAGGAAGATTGTAGTATTGATAAATTAACAGAATTAATAATTGATGACAATGAGTTAAGCTTTGGACTAGAAGATTTAGTTCAAGACTTTGATGCATGGAGTCTATTCAAATTATTAAATGACAGGCCTATAAATGAAGTAATAGAAGAATATTATAATAGTGATAATACTAATAGAGTCAATAATTTCATTAACAGAAGAATGGCATATGGAGCTTATCCAGATACCATTGTAGACAGTGATTCTGCAAATACAAAATTATACAAACTCGCAAAATTTTATTTAGAGCAAGACTCTAGTTTTGTAAATGAGATAATAATGCAAATATTCCAGGCTATAAATCCACCAGAATTTACAATGATTGAAGAATTAGCAGACAAAATTGCTCACGCATTTGCGAATAAGTTGACATCATTATAAATAATGGAGTATAATTTAATGAAATTTATTATAAGGAGACCAACTATGAAAAGTCAATAGATTTTTGAAAAAATTTAAAAAAATTTTGTATATATGTCAATGATGTGAAACAAAGTTTTATAAAAAAATCGTAGTATACTGAATTTACAACTTTATGCTACT
>CALXVA010000012.1 GCA_944391835.1 uncultured Clostridia bacterium
TTATAGCATATTGCAAAAGTTTTGTACCAATGCCACGTTCTTGGCAATTATTTTCTACATATAAAGCAAATACTTCACCTTGGTAATTTTTATATTTAGCATTATCTCCGTAATAGCAATATGCAATTGGCTCTTTTTCTTTTTCGTAAATAATAACATTTTTATTTTTTAGATTATTCAAATATTTTTCCTTTTCTTTAGTTAAGCTTAAGTTATTTAAAAAATCTTCTGGAAATATTTTTGAGTATGTTTTTCGCCAATTATCAATTTTTAATCTTGCAATTTTTTCAGAATCTTCTTTCATTCCATCTCTTATCATTTGCATCGCCTCGCATTCTTTTTTATTGTAGCTTGTCTTTATATAATTGTATGCTTCACAATCAAAAATTATAACTTCTATAATTAAATTTTATATTTTTCTTTCATATCTTTTTAATAAGAATGTTAAAAAGTAAGGGAAAGTATAAAATTTGCCGTTAAATCCTATGTTTTTATTGAGTAATAATATGTTTATCACATTTTTAGAAAGATTTCAATGCTGTTTTATCACATTTTTAGAAAAGTGGTTCTGTGATTTTTAAAAATTTTAAAACATACATTGTTTGCAGAAAAACAAATCATAACATTTTGTATATTATTATATTTTTTGGAAACAATATAAATAAAAAAATTGGAGGTTATTATGGGAAACGAACAATATATTTTAAATACTGTAAATAAAGGATTAAAAATGGGAATGGATTCAATTTCCACTATTTCTGAAGAGGTAGGAGATGAAAACTTTAAAGACGATTTAATTTACCAGTATAATCAATATAACGATATATTAAATAGAGTAAATGCTGAGCTTCAACACTTTAATGATTTACCTGCTGAACTACCACCTATGCAAAAGGTTATGGGCTATATGGATATTCAAATGAGTACCATCAATGATAAAAGTAATTCTCATATAGCAGAGATGCTAATAAAAGGTACAAATATGGGAATTATTGAAGGTGTGAAATTAAAGAATCAAAATCCTGACGCAAATCAGACTACACAAAAAATATTGGATGATTTTATACAATTTCAAGAAAATACGATAGAAAAATTGAAGAAGTATTTGTAAAGTTATGTTAACTCTTTTGCAAAAGGGGACGGGCTTAAATTGTAAAAAATATTTCTTTGCAATTTCAAATTATGTAAAGCTTTTTACAATTTAAGCCCGTCCCCTTTTGCAAATTTATTTCAAATTTTCTAATCTTTCCCTAGTTGCTTTAAGTAGCTCTGTATAATTTGCAAGTTTGTCTTTCTCTTCTTGTACTTTTGCTTCTGGTGCTTTATTTACAAAACCTGGGTTAGAAAGCATTTTTTCACATCTTGCTACTTCTCCCTCAAGTCTTTTTATTTCTTCTTCTAGTCTTGCTTTTTCTTCCTCTATATCAACTAGTTGCTCTAATGGTATATATAATTCTATTCCATCTCTTAAAATACTAATAGCATTTTCTGGTATTCCTGTTTTATCTTTTTGAATCAATATCTTCTCTCCAAAACCAAGTTTTAGTATAAACTCTTGTGCTTCTAGTATTTCTTTTTCATACTTATCTGTTACAAATATTAATTCTGATTTTCTTGATGGATGTATGTTTGCATTTGCTCTTACATTTCTTATTTCTGTTATTATTTCTTTTAAGCTTTCTACAAATTCCTCTTCTTCATCAAATTCAAATGTAGCCTTTGCTTTTGGCCATTCTGCTACTATTAAGTCTTCTGTATCAAAGCATATTAATTTTGAATATATTTCTGAAGTTACAAATGGCATAAATGGATGTAATAGCTTTAATGATGAACTAAATACATAGTTTAATACATAACTTACTACTACTTTTGTTTCTGTATCTTCGCTATACATACGTGGTTTTACCATTTCTATATACCAGTCACAGAATTCGTTCCAAATAAAGCTATATATTTTATCTAGTGCAACTCCTAAATCGTAGTTTTCTAAGTTTCTAGTTACCTCTGCTACTAATTTATCGAATTTGTTCAATAGCCATTTGTCTTCTATTCTAAGTTTCTCACTGGCAAATTTAGAAGTATTACCTTTGCTTTCTTCTTTTTGTTTTAATTCTTTGTGCAATTCTAATACTTTCTCTTCATCTGCTGATGAATTTATTATAAATTTAGCTGCATTCCAAATTTTGTTTGCAAAGTTTGATGCTTGCTCTAGTTTTTCTGGCATATACCTTATGTCATTTCCCATTGTAGTTCCAGAAATTACTGCAAATCTTAAAGAATCTGCTCCGTATTTGTCTATAATTTCTATTGGGTCTATACCATTTCCTAAAGTCTTAGACATCTTTCTTCCTTGACTATCACGTACCATACCATGTATTAGTACATCTTTAAATGGTGCTTTTCCTGTAAGTTCTAAGCCTTGTGACATCATTCTTGATACCCAGAAAGTTATTATATCAAATCCTGTTACTAGTACATTTGTTGGATAGAATGTTTTGTAATCTTCTGCCTCTGTGTTTGGCCAGCCAAGTGTTGAAAATGGCCATAATGCAGAGCTAAACCACGTATCTAGTGTATCTTCATCTTGATGTAAATGTGTGCTTCCACATTTTTCGCATTTTTCTGGCATTTCTTTTGCTACATTTATATGTCCACATTCCTCGCAATAGTATGCTGGTATTCTATGTCCCCACCATAATTGTCTTGAAATACACCAGTCTTGTATATTATCAAGCCAGTTAAAGTATTGTTTTTCGTATTTCTTTGGTATAAAGCTTACTTCTCCATTTCTAACAGAGTCTGCAGCTTTTTTAGCTAAATCTTTCATTGCTACAAACCATTGCTCTGAAACCTTTGGCTCCAATGTATTTTTGCATCTTTCACATTTTGCGACATTATGAACATAGTCCTCTGTTTTTACTAGTGCACCAATTTTCTCTAAATCTTCAACTATAGCTTTTCTTGCCTCTAGTAAATCCATTCCTTTATATTTAGGTACTAAATCACCCATTTTGTTATTCTCGTCAAATACATTTATAATTTCTAAGTTGTGCCTTAATCCAGATTGATAATCGTTCATATCATGTGCTGGTGTAATTTTTACACAACCTGTACCAAATTCTTTTTCTACAAATTCATCTGCAATTATTGGAATTTCTTTATTCATAATTGGAAGTATACAAGTTTTTCCTACTAAATCTGTATATCTCTCATCTGTTGGACTTACTGCTACTGCGGTATCTCCAAGCATTGTTTCTGGTCTTGTTGTTGCAACTGTAATATATCTATCCTCTGTGCCAGTAATTTTGTATCTAATGTACCATAAATGAGTAGCTTCCTCTTTGTACTCAACTTCTGCATCAGATATAGAAGTTTTACAACTTGGACAATAGTTTATCATTCTTGTACCTTTATATATTAAACCTTTATTGTATAGCCTAATAAATTGCTCTAAAACTGCATCAGATAAACCTTTATCTAAAGTAAATCTTCTTCTATCCCAATCACAAGAACAACCTAACTTCTTTTGTTGTTCCTGTATAGTTCCACCATATATTCTTGTCCAATCCCATGCTTCATCTAGGAATTTTTCTCTACCTAACTCTTGCTTTGTCTTTCCTTCTTTTTTTAGTTTTTCTACAACTTTCATTTCTGTAGAAATTGCAGAATGGTCCGAACCTGGAAGCCATAATGTATTGTATCCTTGCATTCTTTTAAAACGTATTAGAATATCTTGTATTGTATCGTCCAATGCATGTCCCATGTGTAATTTACCAGTTACATTTGGTGGTGGCATCATAATACAATAACTTTCTTTTGTTTTGTCCATACTTGGCTTAAAATAACCTTTCTTCTCCCAATCTTCATAAATTCTGTCCTCAAACTCTTTTGGATTAAATTTGTCATTTAATTTTTCCTTTGCCATAAAACCACTCTCCTTTTTTTGCAATTGGGGACGGGCCCCTTTTGTAAATTATTTTATTTTTTACTAGAGCTAACCTAGCTTTAACTAACTCTGTATGCTCAAATCTTTTTATATTTTTAGTGACAAACAAGTAAACAAAAATAGCCTACCCATATAAGGGCAAGCTATTTGCTTACGGTACCACCTTAATTCACAATTTATCCACTTTGATTGTTAGTTTATTATATATAAATTAACAATTAACTAAATATCTAAACTTTTAAATTGCATCTTAATTACTTTTAACGCAAGTTACACGTATATAGCTACTACTATTTCACTATATCTGCTCCAAAGCTACCTTCAGTTTTCTTTCTATAAGAAGCTCCCAGCGCACCACTTCTATTCTCTTTCTAGAAATAAGACTCTGCTTAGGACTTAGCCAATCTAAGCATGTATCCTAAATGTTTCAGACTCTCGTTGTATATTACAACAAAACCTACTCCTCTTTTTCTTCGCATTATGATATATATATTACCATATTTTAAAAATAAATGCAAGAAAATTTTTCCATATTTTTTTCTCGTTTTCTCTTGAATTTATTTTATGTTTGATATATTATATATTAGAATATTTTATTTTACGGAGGAAAAGATGCCAAGAAAATCAAAAGATGAATTAGATATACTAGATAATGAAAAAATAAATAAGAATAAGACTTCTACTAAAAGGAATAACACAAAAAAATCAGTTGCAACTTCTAAACTTAACAGTATGGAAAACAAGACTGAATCTAAGGTCAAAAGGACTAAAAGTTCACAAAAATCTAAAATAGTAAAAGATGAAAGTCCTAAATCTAAAAAAATAACCAGTACTAAGTCTAGCAAAACAACTAGTGCGTCTAAAAAAACCACATCTTCTAAGGTCACGAAAAAAGCTAGTAGTTCGGCTAAATCTACTAAGAAGAGAGCAACAAAAAAGTTATCAAACGAAAAGACAAAAACTATTATTTCCAATGTAGAATATTATGATTTACCATATAGATACAATCAAACTGTGATAAAAATACTTGCGCAAACTCCTACCAATCTTTTTGTATATTGGGATATATCTGATGAAGATAGAAATTTTTACATAGAAAAGTATGGAGAAGATTTTTTCAATAATACCAAACCAGTACTAATTATAACAAATAAAACTATGAATTACTCTTTTGAAGTTGAAATAAATGATTATGCAAATAGTTGGTATGTTCATTTAAATGATGCAGATTGTGACTATTCTGTTGAACTTGGAAGAAGACCTATTTACACAAATTCAAATATAGCAGAATATATATACATTTCCACATCAAATGATATAGAAATGCCTAATAATCATATTTTATTTGATAGACTTGGTAAATCTGTTTTCTTTAGAAACATTAAGAATAATTTTGTAGAAGAAAAAGAAGTTTCATCAATTTCATTTATAAAAAATATTGGAAAAGTTTATAATATATACGAATTATACCAAGAAATATATAAGAATGAAATCGAGATGGAAGAGTTAAATAAAAATAATATAAAATTAAATCTTTCTTCGTCAAATAGCTCTACTTTTAAATAAACAAATTTCTAAAAAACTAAGCTGTTAGAGCCAAAAAGCTTTAGCATACAGCAATTTTATATATAACAAATATACTAAAGAAAGGTCTAAAAAACATGGCAAATAAAAAAGGATATGTAAGTTTTGTGCTACATGCACATTTACCTTTTATACATCATCCAGAAAGTGAAGATTATTTAGAAGAGCAATGGTTATACGAAGCCATCTCTGAAACATATATACCATTATTATTAAATTTTAAAAAGCTAGAGGAGGAAAAAGTGAACTTTAGAATTACAATGTCACTTACTCCTCCTCTACTTAATATGCTTGATAACAAATTGCTTCAACAAAGATATATTAAATACTTAAAAAAGCATATTGAACTAAGTGAAAAAGAATTAGTACGTGTAAAAAATAATGAAAAGGAATACAATTTAGCAAAATATTATTTTGAAAGATATTCCAAAGACTTACACGTATTTAGGGATGTGTATAATTGTAATATAATTCAAGGTTTTAAACATTTTCAAGATATTGGTGTATTGGAAATTATAACCTGTGGTGCAACACATGGATATTTTCCAATACTATATATTACTGAACAAACTGTTAAGGCACAAATTGCAGTGGGTGTTCAAACATACGAAAAATATTTTGGCAGAAAGCCTCGTGGTATTTGGCTTCCTGAGTGTGGATATGTACCTGAAGCAGATAAATATTTAAAAGAATTCGGCATAGACTATATTATAACTGAATCACACGGAATACTTTATGCTAATCCAACACCTATTTATGGGACATTTGCTCCAATAGTTTCTCCAGAAGGAGTGGTTGCATTTGGTAGAGATATAGAATCATCTAGGCAAGTATGGAGCTCTATAAATGGTTACCCAGGTGATTTTAACTATAGAGAATTTTATAGAGATATAGGTTATGATGCCCCTTATGACTATATAAAACCATATATAGCTTCAAATGGTGCGCGTGTACATACTGGTTTAAAATATTATAGAATTACTGGCAAAGATTGTGAAAAAGATTATTATAATATACAATGGGCAAAAGATTCGGCAGAAAAACAAGCAGGGCACTTTTTTGATAGTAGAGAAGCACAAATAGATAAGCTTGCTCCTATTATGGGAAATCCACCAATTATTTTATGTCCTTATGATGCTGAGCTTTATGGACATTGGTGGTATGAGGGTCCATATTGGTTATATATATTATTTAAGAAAATTTATTATGATGATTGTAATTTTGAGTTAATTACTCCTAGTGAATATATAGATAAATATCCTTTAATGCAAGTTTCTACTCCTTGCAGGTCAAGCTGGGGTGCAAATGGATATAGCGAGGTGTGGCTAAACCAAACTAATGATTATGTACATAGACATTTACATGTAGCTGGAGACCGTATGGTTGAACTTACACATTTGTATCCGAATGAAGATAAAGATTCTCTTAGAAGAAAAGCATTAAATCAATGTGCACGTGAATTATTATTAGCACAAAGTAGTGATTGGCTATTTATTATAACTAATGGAACTATGGTAGATTATGCTAAGAAAAGAATTAAAGACCACATCGGTAGATTTACTAAGTTATATTATCAAATAAAAGACGACAAGATTGATGAAAAGTTTTTGAAAGATATTAATAAAATAGATTGTATTTTTCCAGAAATAGACTATATGATTTATTATTAGTAATAATTATATATAGAAAAACCGCATTTTTTTGATTCTGCGGTTTTCTCTATATTTAATTTGCAATCTATCTTGTTACAATAAATGTATATGCCATAACTCCTACTAATGCTATTAAAAATAGTCCTACTAAAATATAAATTAGTGTAAAAGTATTCTTTTTGTCTCTTATTTTTCTCTCTGCCTTTTCTTCTTCTAGTTTTGAATCTAAATTTGCACTTCTTACATCTTCCATTGTTCATTCCTCCTTTTTCTTTTTTATATAATAAAATTTAAATCAAACCATATTTATCTATATTTTTTGCTGTATTATATATTATTTTCTATATCCATTTAACCAAATTCAAATTTTGCGAGTCTAATATCATTTCGTGCTTTGGCATTACCCTAAATGTATATCCGTATTCTCCTCCATTTACTAACTTAATTTTTGCAGTATAAGTATATGTTTTATTTTCTACATCACTTTCTTCTAGCTTCATTGGAATTATTTGAACATCATCTACAGCACCATTGTCTTCTATTTTTCCATAGTAAACTTCTGTTGTAATATTGTCTACAGATATATTGGGTAATATTACCTTGCATTTTACATCTATATAGTTCCCTGCATCAATTGTTACATTGTCCAAATTATTTTCCTGAGTTATTTTTATATCATCCCAGTTTCTATATAAGTCCTCTTTCCAACTATTGAACTCTGTAACTTTATCTAATTGGCTATAGTAATTATCATATAAATTGCAAAGTGGTATATAGAGTTTTTCTACATAATCCACAAGCATTCTTGATGTACTAAATCTTCCACCAGTTGATACTATAGAATTTTTCATTATTTTTATCCATTTTTCCGGTATATTATTTTTATTCTTCTCATAATATGTAGGTAATATTTTATTTTCTAAAGTATTATATATATCTTCACTATCAGCTTTATCTTGAACCTCGTTATTTTCATATTCGTCATTTAAACCAATGTACCAACCATTTTTTGAATTATAACCTTCAGCCCACCAGCCATCAAGTACACTAAAGTTTGGTACTCCACAAACTGATGCCTTTTGCCCACTTGTTCCAGATGCTTCCATTGGTCTTCTTGGTGTATTTAACCATACATCTACGCCACTTATTAAATATCTTGACATTGCTATGTTATAGTCCTCTAACAAGAAAATTTTTCCTTTAAATTGTGGTTTCATCGATATTTCGTGTATATATTTTATTAAGTCTTGTCCTTCTTTATCTGCTGGGTGTGCCTTGCCTGCAAATATTATTTGCAATGGTCTGTCATTGTTACTAAATATTTGTGTTATCCTTTCTAAGTCCTTAAATATTAGCGTTGCTCTTTTATATGTTGCAAATCTTCTAGCAAAACCAATTGTTAATACATTTTCATTTAATTTTGATGTTATTCTATCTATCTCTTGATAACTATATCCACATCTATGTAGTCTTTGTGTTGTGCTTTTCTTTACTAAATCGATAAGTTTTCTCTTTCTTTCCATGTGAACGGCCCATAGCTTCTCGTCCGGTATATTATTTATTTTTTGCCAAATCTCATCATTAAATATATTATCTTGCCAATATGGTGCCAAATATTCATTATATAAGTTCTTTATATTTTGTGGAAGCCACGTACAAGTATGTATACCATTTGTTATATATGTTATTGGTGCTTCATTTGCAGAAATATTTGGCCAAATGTCTCCAAATAGTTCTCTTGAAACTGCTCCATGTAATTTACTTACACCATTTTTCTTACCAGCGACTTTAAGTGCTAAAACTCCCATGTCAAAACCACTACTTAAACTTGCATTTGGTTTTTTACCCATCTTAAAGAATTCTTGTTTACTTATTCCTAACTTATCCCAATAATCTTTAAAATATGTGTCCATGAGTTCTATTGGGAATATATCGTTTCCAGCTGGAACTGGTGTATGTGTTGTAAATACTGTTTTAGAAGATACAATGTCCCTTGCTATGTTAAATGATACTTTTTTATCTTTAATTGTGTTTTCTATCAATTTTAATATTAAGAATGAAGAATGTCCTTCGTTCATGTGGTATACAGTTGGTTTTACTCCTATTCTCCTTAAAAGTTCTACACCAGCCATACCAAGTACAATTTCTTGTTGTATTCTTGTCTCTTGATTTCCTCCATATAAAGTTTTGGTTATTCCTCTATATTCTGCAATATTGGCATCTATATCAGAATCCATTAAGTATAAGGTTACTCGTCCTACTTTTATCTCCCATACTTTAATATATAGTTTCTTTTTAGGTAAATCTACAGATATTATTAAATCTTTTCCATCCACATCTTTTACAGGAATAATTGGTAAGTTTTCAAGCTCTAAATCTACATATTTGGTTTCTTGCACGCCTTGTCCATTTATTGTCTGCCAGAAATATCCGTTTTTATATAAAAGTCCTACTGCAACTAATGGAACTCCTAAATCGCTTGCAGACTTTAAATGGTCTCCTGATAAAATTCCAAGACCTCCAGAATAAATTGGAAGTATTTCATCTAATCCATATTCTGCAGAAAAATATGCAATTAAATCGTTTGTGTTATCTTGATATTTTTTATTAAACCATGTATTTTTGCTTTTCATATAGTCGTCAAAGTCTTTAACGAACTTATCATATTGCTTCAAAAAATCTTGATTTTCAGATGCTTTTTCAAGCTTTTCTTGGGATACTTTTTTTAGAAATTTAATTGGATTTTTTCCTACTCTTTCCCAAACATCTATATCTATTTCTTTAAATAACTTTAAGAAATTTGTGTTCCATGACCACCATAAATTATTTGCTATAACTGATAATTTTTCAATTCTTTTTGGTAGTTGAGGATTTACTATTATCTTATTAAATGTGTACATTAATTACTTCCTCCTTAGGTATTTTATTTGCTTTTTTCCTTTGTCTAATTATTCTTATGCCGTTTCTAATGCAATACGGCACGGCTTTGTTTTTACAATTTTTTGCCACAAAATTGCAAAACACACTGCTCCGATTTTTCTTAGTATATTTTATAAATAAACTTAAAATATGTCAATGGTTTTAGCAAAAATTTTCAGCAAACAGGGCCGGGCTCATTTTGCAAAAGAGTTAACATAACTTAAACAAAAAAAGAGTATCTATATTTTATTTGTTGCGAAGTGCTTAAGGTGGGGACCAACAAGTATACAAACTGTAGTAATTTCACATTAGTGGAATTACTACAGTTTGTACGATGTTGGGGGCCGAAGCGACAAATAAAATATAGATACTCTTTTTAAAATTATGTTAACGGATTTACAAAACTGGCCCGTCCCCTTTTGCTGAAAATTTACTTTAAGTTCATTACATTCGTGTCCTTTTCCGTGTATTCTTCTGGCTTAAGCCCTACTCTTGTTTTCATACCGTCCAACGTTAATACTACTATTAGTCCTAATATGCATCCTATTATTGTGAAAGTATTTGCAGTTGTAGTAAATCTTAGTAATGTTGATGCTGAAAATGTTATTATAAATCTTAAAATATTTTCTAATAAGTTAAATGACGATGATATTTTTGTACGTAGTTTTGCTGTTGTAAAGTTATTTAAATATTGTTTTATTAATGGATAAAATGGTCCTTTTACTATATATTGCACTCCGAATAGAAGTAAAACCACTATTACTTTTATAGCATATGGCACACTAGAACTACATACAATTCCTAGTATTATAAATGAAAATACTAATGGTAGTGCAAGTTTTCCTAAAGTTTTGTTTCTGTATTTTTTATGGAATCTTTGTTCATTTCTTGCAGATATTCCCGATATTAAGCCCATTATTGCAAATATTAATCCAAAATATCCAGATGGTATGCCTATTTCTTGCATTATACCACTTCTAAGCATTGTAATAGAAAGAAGTGTTGCCCATATTAGTGCTCCAAAGAATAGCAAATATTTTAATCTTGGAGATTTGCTAAATAATTTAAACGAATTTTTTAAATCTATTAAATCTTCTTTTACATTACCTAGATTTATTTTTTGTCTTTCATCTATATCTTTAAATTTAGTAGAAAGATATATTGAGAATATTGAAGTTAGTAGGCATAAACACATTGGTAAGTATCCATTTATTGCAAATAATATACCTGCTAATACTGATGAAATTGCATCAATATAGTAATAATACGATGTTCCCTTACCTTCTATTCTAGCAAATAAAATTCCTCTTCTTTCATTTTTTTCTAGCGAGTCATATAATATGTTTGATTCGCAGATACCTTTGATTATAAATCCTATTGCTGAAAGTAATTCTCCTAAAATTATATACCAGAAATTATTTCCAATAATATATGTAAACATAGCAAGAGATATAAATGAATTTCCTATTATTAAACTTATCCTTTTCCCTAATGAATTTATTAGCACAGTAGCTGGAACAATAAATATCATTTTGAATATAGGATACGTAGATTCTGCTAAAAGAACATCCGCCGCACTTATTCCTTTAGTTTCTGTAAAAAATAAAAATATTATTGCATAATAAAAAAGTAAATCCCATGAAAAAGTTTTATATCTTGTGTACAAATTCACATTTATTTTCTTTGCTTTTGTATCTTCCATTTCTTTTTCCCCTTTGTTATTTAAAATTCAAATAAATTTTAGTATCTATTAAAAACTATATCATTTATACTTGTAACTGGTATTGCCCCCTCTTTTATAAGTTCATTTGTTCCATAAGAACTATCACTAGAAATATTACCAGGAATAGCATATACCTCTCTTCCTTGTTCTAGTGCGAAGTCTACTGTAATCATTGTTCCGCTTTTCTTTCTTGCTTCTACTACCAAAACGCCATCAGAAATTCCACTTATTATCCTATTTCTTTCTGGAAAATGATATTTTTCTGGTTTACTTCCTAGCGGATATTCTGTAATAATTGCTCCATCATTCTTTATTATTTTTTTATATAACTCTGCATTTTCTGAAGGATATATTATATCTAAGCCTGAGCCTAATACCGCTATAGTTTTTCCTTTTGCTTTTACTGCTCCTAAGTGTGCATAGGCATCTATCCCTTTAGCTAGTCCACTAATTACACAAATATCTTTAGTAGCAAGTTCATATGCAAACTTGTAGGCATTTTCAGCACCATATTTAGTACAATCTCTACAACCTATTATTGCCATTGACCTCTGCTTTAACACTTGCTCATTTCCCAGTAAATATAAAGTTTTAGGTGGCATATGTATATTCTTTAATTTTTCTGGATATAGTTCATCCCACAATTTTATTGTTTTTATTTTACTAGTATTTAAATTTATATTCATAACAATCTCTCCTTGGACTTTAATTTTTTTGCAATAAATATCTTTTTGTAATACTTCCTTAAAAGAAATTGCCCCCAAATTAATTTTTTCCTTTTTATGCTTTTTGCTTTTCTTATTTTTGTTTAGCAGCCTTAACCACATTATTCATAAGCATTGCTATTGTCATAGGCCCAACTCCACCTGGAACTGGTGTTATATAAGATGCTTTTTTAGAAACATTTTCAAAGTCCACATCTCCAACTAGCTTGCCCTCTTCGTTTCGGTTTATTCCCACATCAATAACAACTGCATTTTCTTTTACCATATTTTCTTTAACAAATTTTGGTTTTCCAAGTGCTGCTATTAAAATATCTGCTTCTTTTGTGATTTCAGCTATATTTTTAGTTCTTGAATGGCATATAGTTACTGTAGCATTCTTATTTAGCAAGCATTGTATTAAAGGCTTTCCTACAATATTGCTTCTACCAATAATAACTGCTCTTTTACCTTCTATTGGAATATTGTATTCCTCTAACATTTTTATAACTCCATAAGGTGTACAAGATACAAATGCATCTTCACCTATCGCTAATTTTCCAATATTTACTGGGTTAAAACCATCAACATCTTTTTTGTAATCTATAGTATCAAATGCTTCTCTTATGTTTAAATGCTCTGGTATTGGACTCTGTAATAATATGCCATGTACGTCTTTTCTATTATTTAGTTTTTTTATTAAGTCAATTAATTCTTCTTGTTCTATATTACTATCTAATAAGAATTCTTCAAATTCTATTCCTATCTCATTACATGCTTTACTTTTGTTACGTACATATACTTCTGATGCTTTATCGTTTCCAACCATTATAACTGCAAGCTTTGGTATAATACTTTCTTTTCTTAAGCTATTTACTTCTATCTTTAGTTCTTCTCGTATTTTTTTTGCAAGTTCTTTTCCATTTATTAGTTCCATTTTATCGTGTTTCCTCCAAAGTTTTTCTAGTTTTTATATTCTTTTTGAAATTATTGTACCATATTATTTTAATTTTTTGAATGGATTTTTTTACTTTTTTAAAATTTTGTAGTGTAAATTTTCTCTACAAGTTTATACATACTTTTCTATTTCAACTACTAAGTTTCCCTTTTTGGTACTATTTAAAATTTCTCCAACTTTAAATCTTCCTTTTCCTCTTACTGTAATTAAATCATTTGTTTTTACTTCTTTAGAGCCTTTTATTACTAATTCATGGTTAATAAATACTTTTTCTTCTTTAATTACTTCTGTAGCTTTTGCTCTTGAAGTTCTAATTGCTTCCGACACAATACTATCTATTCTCATTGATGGAATTATAATGCTTATTTTTTCTGTTTTAGGTTCTTCTACTTGTAATTCTGATAGTTTTACAACCGTGAATTCTGCTTTACTAAATCTGGTTAATTCTTTAAGACCTTCTAGTACATACTTTTCTGCATCTTTTAACACTATTATGTCTGCTCCATCAAATCTTGTAATAATATCTCCCACTTTTTCTCTTTTTATTCCTATTTTTATAATGCCACTTAAGTAGTTTCGATGTGAATACATCCCTTTTAGTTCATTTGGTAAAGTTATTCGTATTACACTAAGTATTGAATTATAGTCAAAATTATTGTTGCTTAAAATATCTGCTAGTTTTTCTGGATATGTAATAATAACTGTTCTCTCTGCTATTTTATAGCCACCAGATGATAGGTAATTTGTATGTTTTATTTCTTTTAAAACTTTTTCTAGCAACTGTCTTTGTCTCATATCTAGAAAATCCGTATATTCAACAGAATTTCTTCTATTTGTAAATTCTATTTTATCTAACATTTTAGATACTAGTAATTTATCATCTTCATTCGTTATTTTGTTTAATATTTCTTGCTTATTCAAGTTCTTGGCTCCTTTTTATCAATTTTGCATAATAATTGTATCATATCTTTTTAGTTTTTTAAATGTGTTTTTATATTTTATATTGGCTTTCGTAAAAAATTTTTAATATGTTTATAGTCAAAAGATGTTTTTCCACTTGAAAATCCTAGTTAATTTGTAGTATAATAGATGTTGAAGTTTATTTTTTAAGGAGATTTGATATTATGAGTAAAATTTCTAAGAAGATTTTATTTATTTTAATAGCTTTAACCTTTGTATTCAGTATTTTCACAAATGTTTTTGCTTCTGACATAACTCCTCCAGATGTAAATACTGATACCGAAGCAGAAAATTCTGAAACTTCTACTACAGGAACTACTACCCTAGAAATTGTAGAAGATAATGTATGTACTATTGAAGTAGATGATTTAGCAAGATTTGAAAAAAGAATTACAGCTTTTGACGAAACTGAAAAATCTGCAACACTAACTTTAAGTTTAACCAACTTAAAAACTGTAGAAGAAAGAAATATAAATGTTGAAATATTTCTTGTTATAGATAACTCAGCTAGTATGACTACTGCTTATGTCGGAGATAAAACTAGAAAACAAGCTGTCTTAGACTCAGCAAGTTCTCTTGTAGATAAGATATATGCACAAAATAATAAAGCACAAGTTGGTGTAGTAGGGTTTTCTAGTTTAGATACTACTGCTGGTCAAACAGAAGGAACTATAAACGATGCAACTTTAATTACTAGATTAAGCAATAATTCTAATGACGTAAAAAATGCTATCTCAAATTTATCTAGTCTTAATGTTGGACCCAGAACAAATATAGATGCTGGTGTAACAGTTGCTAGAGATAATTTTTCTTCAAACGAAAATGTTAGAAGATATATTATACTTTTAACAGATGGAGTACCAAATAATGATATAAATGGACATTTTCTTGATTATTCTGATACAGTTTTATTAGGCACAAAATCTAAGCTAGAGTCTATAGAAGCAAGTGGAATTAGTATAATTAGTGCAATGATAAACTTGAATGATACAACAGAACCTACTACCGGACGTACATATAGAGAGCTTGCCGAAACTGTATTTGGCACAGAGTCAAATCCTACAACAAGCACATATTTCTATATAGATGATACACAAATTGAAGATACAATTATTAATGATATTTTTGATAGCTTGGTAATAACAACTGATAATACTTTAAGAAATATTACAATTACAGACTATTTTCCACAAGAAATAATTGATAATTTTAATTTTGAATATGTTGCAAGCCCTAATATTGGAGAAGTTTCACAAACAATTAATACTCAAAATAATTCTATTACTTGGAATATTGAACTATTAAGCGAAGGTGAAACAGCAACATTAAGTTATAAATTAACTTTAAAAGATGATTATAATAAAGATATAATAGATGTAATCTTAAAAACTAATGACCATGTAGATATTACTGGCGAAGACTCAAATGGTCCTGTAAATGAAAGTTCTGATGTTTCTCCTACAATTAGAGTAGAATATGAGGAGCCTACTATAATTCCAGAGCCAGAACCTGAGCCTGAGCCAGAACCTGATCCTATTATACCAGAACCAGAAGAGCCTGATAATACTGTTGCTCCAGATCCAATCCCTCAGACAGGTGACATTTTATTCTTAATATTTATTATAACATTTATAACACTTGCTATAATTAGTGCTACAAGATATATACGCATAACCAAATTAGGTAGATAATACTAAAAACCTGCTCTGATTAAATGATTAAAGATTTTGTTGAGTCCTTCAAAATCTTATTGTCTTCTACAATAAATAAAACAGTCAAGTTTTAATGCCTGACTGTTTTATTATTTTATTCGTTAATTTTCTTTTTTCTAATTATTTTTATCTCTATAAATTCTTATCATATCTTTAAGGCTCATTTTTGTACCATAATTTAAGATTGCATTAGAATAAATTTTTATAGCTACTTTTGCAATAACTAATATTGTAACTAATAAAATTGCTATAGAAATGGCTACTTCTACTCCACTTGCAATTCCCATCATTACTCTAAATGGCATACAGAATGGTGATGATATTGGAAATAAAGCAGCAAATGTATTTAAATCACTTGTTGGATTCATCATTGTGAAATATGATAAGTAGAATCCTATTACAGCAAGTAGTGCTACAGGTGTGTTAGCAGATTGTATATCTTCTGGCTTGCTTACTGTAGAGCCTGTTAGAGCATATAATAATGCATATGTAAAATATCCTAGTATAAAATAAATAATTGTTATAACTGCTAAATATGGTGTCATTTGAGACATGTCTAATACAGATTCTAATATTCCTGGTTCCAAGAAAACTTTAGCAGATATAAGTGCTACTGCTACAAATACACATACTTGTAATAGTCCTACTAAACCAATACCAATAGTTTTTCCTAATACTATGATTCTTGGTGAAGTTGATGTTACCAATGTTTCCATTATTTTTGATGTTTTTTCTGTAGTAATTGAGCTTGAAACTTGGTATGCACAGAAATATATTGCATAGAATAACACTATAGATAGCATCATCATTGCGAAAACATTACCACTTACTTGTTGTTCCTCTGTTTGCTCAATACTATATTCAAAATTTGGTGTTAAACTTTGAATTTGCTCTTCTGTAAGTCCTAGTTTAGAAATTTGAAGATTTACATATATTGTGTTTATTGCATCCATCAAACTTTGTGGCATGCTTGCAAGCATTGTCATATCTTTTACTATATATCTTAATTTATATGTGCCTTCATTATTTTCGACTATGATTGCCTCATCTATTTCATCATTATTTATTTTTTCTTTTATATCATCAAAGCTTAAATTATCTGTCGTAGTTTGTACTTCATACCCTAATTCCATATTGTTTAGTCCTTCCAAGCTACCTTCAAAAAAGTTTGTGCTATCTACAATTAGTAATTTGCTTCCTTCACTTGATTGGTCGTCTCCATTAAAAATTTTCATAATATTTGGTATGTTAAATCCTATTACAATAATTAGCAATATAATTATTGTTGATACAATAAAAGACTTTCTTTTTACCATATCTTTAATTGTAAAACCTATTACTGTTTTTAAATCCCTCATTTTACTCTCCCCTCTTCTATTTAATATGATTTTGAAAAGAATTGCTATTTGGCTAGGCGCATGAGTTTTAAATTCATGAGGCGTGCTTGTTGCACGTTGATTGAATTTAAAACGAAATGCAACAACGCCAAATACAATTATCTTCAAAATTACCCCACCTTTTCTATAAAAATATCATTCAAAGTTGGTTTCTTTATTTCAAATTTACTTATTTGAACTTTATTATCTACCAACCTTTGTAGCAATTCGTGGGCTTTTTCTTCTGAATCTATTTTAATAGAATACTCGTTGTTTTTAGAAAATTCTATGTCCATATTAAATTCTTTTATAGTTTCATCCACATTTTTATCTGTTATTAGCTCAAGTCTATTAGCTTTGTAGCTTTCTTTTATTTCTTTAAGATTTCCTTTTAAAACAGTTTTTCCTTTATTTAGGATTAAAATATCTGTACAAAATTCCTCTATAGATGCCATTTGATGGCTAGACATTATAATGTACTTACCTTGCTTAACTAAATCTATAATTACGTTTTTTAAGATTTCTGTGTTAACTGGATCTAAGCCACTAAAAGGTTCATCTAATACTATTAATTCCGGATTATGAATTATTGATGTCATAAACTGGATTTTTTGTTGATTTCCTTTTGATAACTTTTCAGCTTGCATCTGTAAATATTCTTGTACTTTTAATACCTCTGCCCATTTTTTTATTTCTTTATCTGCATCTGTTTTGTTCATTCCTTTAAGTTTTGCAAAATACATTAGCTGGTCATATATTTTTGTTTTAGGATACACTCCCCTTTCTTCTGGCAAGTATCCAAAATTTACACTCTTTCGTTCTACAGGTTTACCATTCCAAGTAATTTCGCCTGTGTCTTTTTTTATAATTCCTAACAACATTCTAATTGTTGTAGTCTTTCCTGCTCCATTTGTACCAAGTAGGCCAAATACTCCTGGTTTATCTACTTCAAAAGAAATGTTGTCTACAGCTTGTTTACCAACAAACTTTTTTGAAACATTTTCTAATTTTAGTCCCATTTTTATCCCCTTTCATACTTTATATTTTAAAGCTATTATATATTACCATATAAGTATATTAAAGAAAAGAGTCTTTTTTTAATTTTGCATGAAAATAATTTCTTTTTTTTAGACAAAAAATAACAACCTCCGCTTTTCCGAAAGTCGCTATAAATTTGGTTGGGCTGGCTAGATTCGAACTAGCGCATGTTAGAGTCAAAGTCTAATGCCTTACCACTTGGCTACAGCCCAATGTTTATATTGCAATTGCTTATTTCTTAATAATGGATTAAAATTTATGGGGTGGAAGATGGGACTCGAACCCACGGCCTCCAGTGCCACAAACTGGCGCTCTAACCAACTGCGCTACATCCACCATAATGCAACTGCAGATATTATTTTACCTCATTTATGAAGTTTTGTCAACTATTTTTGGTATTTTTTGTTGCCAGTCGCTAATTTTTTTATTTTCTTAAAAGATTATAAAATAAACAACTTTATTGCAATGTACTAAAATTTAGTACATTGCAACTTTGTTTTATTATGTCTCATTTCCTATTTATTATGCACCTTGATATATAATTTCTAAACTTCTCTTGCCCATATAATTAATCTCATTGTTGTATCGTCTGTACAAGTTGTTAATGAAATTTCTCTCTTTCCTTCTGTATCTCTGTTCATATATGAAGAGTCACTCGTACTTGTTTCATATTTTTTGTATATCTCATATTCTACTCTTTCTCCAGATACATCAGTTATATATATTTTATCTCCATCTTGTAGTCTCTTATTATTTGAGAAGAAGCTACCATCTCTGTAGTTATGTCCTGCTAGAACTGTATTTCCAGGTTTATTTAAGCTATCATTTCCAGGATAAAGTTTTACAATACCTACATTCAATGCATTTATACTTCCTTGATAATCCGGTATTATTGGATATTCCACATCTGTTTCTGGTATTTCTATATAACCAATTACATCATATCCCATATATGTAACTCCTGTTCCTGATTCATCATCATTATCGTCAGTTGTCGAATTATCTTGATATAATGTATTTAAGTCAATGGTTGGACCAACATCATTTAATATCTCATTATTTTCTTCTATTGGCTCTTCTACTGTTTCATTCAACATATTTTTAAATTGATCTACTGCGTCTGTCGCAGCTTGTTTTATATAATATTTTCTATATACTCGTATTCCAAAAAAGATAAGTAAAGCTATAATTAAAATTATAACTATTATTAGGACAACTGTTAATGTTTTACTATATTTATTATTAAACATATTTACTCCTCCTTTTTTTCATCACTCTCTATATATTATAACACAATTTTCTAATATAATCCATACTTTTTTTAGTATTTACTTTAAAGTTTAGTCGTTTTATGTTTACTCTACGATTTTATCTCCTAACTTTTTTCCTGCTAACACGTGAAAGTGAATATGTTTAACCTCTTGTCCTGCATCTTCGCCACAGTTTGCAATTACTCTAAATCCTTTTTCTGCAAAGCCTTCTTGCTTAGCTATTTTGTTTATAATTTGAAAAATATATGCAATTAAGTTGCTATCTTCTTCTGATACATCTAGCAATGTTTCGATATGTTTTTTTGGTATAACTAATATATGAATTGGTGCTGCTGGGTTTACATCATGAAATGCTATAACTTTATCATCTTCATATACTATTTTGGATGGTATTTCTTTATTTATTATTTTACAAAAAATGCAATTATTCATTATTCTATTTTCTCCTTCTTAAGTTATTAATTTTTTATTAGCCACACTTTTTTATTTTTAATATGCTTTAGAGTCCGTTCCCTGTCCATACAATTTTTCTCGTTTAGACCTGTTCCCAAGTATGACAACTTTGTCTCAAATAGACCTGTCCCTAAACATGACATTACTCTAGAATTGCTTTAATTCTTCTAACACCCGATGAGCTTGACTCTTCTTTTAATATTTTAAAGTGTCCTAATTCTCCTGTATGAGTTACATGAGGTCCACCACAAATTTCTTTGCTAAAATCTCCTATTGTATATACTTTAACTTTTTCTCCATATTTGCTTTCAAATAATCCCATTGCTCCAGATTTTTTTGCTTCTTCTAATGTCATTTCTTCGCATGTTACTGGTAAATCTCTTTTTATTTGTTCGTTTACTATATCTTCTACTTGTTGTAATTGCTCTTTTGTCATTTTTTCTGGATGAGAGAAGTCGAATCTTAATCTTTCTGTTGTAATGTTTGAACCTTTTTGTGTTGCATGTTCTCCTAAAACTATTTGTAATGCCTTATGAAGTAAGTGTGTGGCTGTATGATAGCTAATTGTTTTTTCGTTTTGTTCTGCTAGACCACCTTTAAATTTTTGCTCGCTTCCTAGTCTTGATTTTTCTTGGTGCTCTTTAAATAATTTATCGAACTCTGAATTGTCTATTGTAAAGCCTTGTTCTCTTGCTAAATCTGCTGTAATCTCTGGTGGGAATCCATAAGTTTCATATAATTTAAATATAGTTTGTCCGTCTATTACATTTTTATTCTCTTCTTTTGCTTTATTTATATATTTTTCAAATTCTTTTTCTCCATGTGCAAGTGTTTTTATAAACTTGTCCTTCTCTTCTATAATTACTTGCTTTATTGTATCCCTATTTTTTTCTAATTCTGGATACATATCTTTTAAAATATCTATATCTAAGTCAATTAGGCTCTCAAGTTCATTTAAGTCGATTTGTAATTTATTTAAGTGTCTTGACATTCTTCTTATTAGTTTTCTTAAAACATATCCTCTATCTATGTTTGATGGTCTTCCTCCATCAGCTATAACCATCATACTAGCTCTTAGATGCTCTGCTACTATTCTTCTGCTTTCTATGCTATCTGCTTTTGCAAGTTCTTGCAATTTATTCATTACTGGTGCAAAAAGTTCTGTATCAAAAGGTGTTTCTTTGCCTTGTAATAGCATTGTCATTCTTTCTAGGCCTAAGCCTGTATCAACATTGTGTTGCTTTAGCTTTGTATATGTGCCGTCTTTTGATTTATAGTATTCCATAAATACATTATTCCAAATTTCGACATATTTACCACAATCACATGATGGTTGACAGTCTGGTCCACATGCTGGCTTTCCTGTATCGTAAAACATTTCTGTATCTGGGCCACATGGTCCTTCTTCTCCTGCTATCCACCAGTTATCGTCTTTTCCATAATAATAGATTCTATCTTCTGGAATTCCTGCTTTCTTCCAGCATTCTGCAGTTACAGTATCTCTTGGAGCATCTTCATCTCCTGCAAAGCAAGTAACTGATAACTTTTCTACTGGTATCCCAAGTTCTTTAGTTAAAAACTCAAAACTCATAGCTATAGACTCTTCTTTAAAATAATCACCTAGTGACCAGTTTCCAAGCATTTCAAAATATGTTAAGTGTCTGTTATCCCCTACTTCGTCTATATCATTAGTACGTAAGCATTTTTGATAATCTGTAAGCCTTGTTCCTTCTGGATGTTTTTCTCCCAATAAATATGGCACCAAAGGTTGCATACCAGCTGTTGTAAATAATACAGATGGATCATTTTCTGGTATTAGTGGCGCGCTTGGTATTATTTTATGTCCATGCTTTTTAAAATAATTTAAGTATTTATTTCTTATTTCTATTGCCTTCATATATATTCCCCTATTCTTTGTTAAACTACTCTAATGTTTTTATTAGACATAAAAATTATATTACATAATTTAACAAATTGCAATAGTTTAGCGTGGACAAAAGGGACTACTTTCTTTTGTCCACGCTTTTTCTTATGTATTATCCTTGATTCCAAAGATAAATTTTACAATTCCTCTTAGGAATTTTGGAACTTTTTTTACAACTATAGTCATATTTATTCCCTCCTTAGCAATAAATAGTTTAAGAACATAGCCACATTAGTCCTACTGCCACAACTATTATTCCTATTATAAATAACCATCCTGATAGTGGAAGTAATAATACTAAAAGCATACCTAAACCTAATCCTATTAAACAAACTGCTAATGTTTTTTTTAATATTTTACACATTTTCACATTATTACCTCCCATCATTTGTATATTATATTAGTTTTCTATTGTGTTTGTTACCATTTTATGTTAGTTTACTTTGTATAATAGAGAAAGTATTGCTATCTGGCTTGCTTCTAGTTTTTTAAGATTATCTGTTTGATTTGCATAATAGAAAGAGTATTGTAAAATTGCTCATTTTGTGGTTTAATAGTAGTATTGGAGGAATTAGTTATGGAAAAAGATGTAGCAATAAAAATAATAGATATTTTAAAGCAAACTTATCCAGATGCCAAGTGTAGCCTTGATTTTAGCACTCCTTTCGAGATGTTAGTTGCAGTTATACTTTCGGCTCAGTGTACAGATGAAAGAGTTAATAAAACCACACCATCAATATTTTGTAAATATTCTACTCCAGAAGATTTTAACAATATGCCATTGGAAACACTAGAAGAACTTATACATCCTTGTGGTTTTTATAAAAATAAAGCCAAAAACATAAAACTTACTGCTAAGAAAATTGTAGAGGAATTTAATGGAAAAGTGCCAGATACTATGGATGAATTGTTATCTTTACCAGGAGTTGGAAGAAAAACGGCAAATGTAGTTATGCTAGAAGCTTTTAACAAGCCTCAAGGTATAGCAGTGGATACGCACGCAAAAAGATTATCTAATAGAATCGGCTTTTCTGCTGAGCAAACTCCTGAAAAGATTGAGCAAGACTTATTAAAGCTTTTTCCCTATGAGTACTTAAAAGATATCAATCATATTTTAATATATCACGGCAGAGCAATTTGTACTGCGCGCTCACCTAAATGTGATTCTTGCCCTATAAATTCATATTGTAAAAGCTTTAAATCTAAAAATTTTAATTAAAATTATTTATTTGAGTTAAAATTTTAAACATACTGGCTTTCAACAATATCAAATTAAATGTTGATTTTCACTGTACAATGAAAAAGTTAAAATTTTTACATATTTTTTTAATTTCACCTCATAATATAAATTGTGGGGTGCTTTATTTTGATAAATATAAATTGTTCTTGTGATTGTAAATATCAAATTGATGGCAAATGTTATTTGCAAGATGTTAAATCTCAAAAAGTCACGGCTAATCCTTTAAATAAGGATTGTATTTATTACACAAAAAAATAATTGACAA
The DNA here is from genome assembly GCA_944391835.1 of uncultured Clostridia bacterium. GTDB lineage: Bacteria > Bacillota > Clostridia > TANB77 > CAG-508 > CALXVA01. Next base: position 23,723 of record CALXVA010000012.1, read on the forward strand.
ACCTCTCTTTAAATTATATTATATGTATGTATTTTAAGGAGGGATTATTTTGAAAAATTATTTATTTAAAATAATATTATGCACTTTTTTAGTGCTAGTAGTTTTTTCTACTTTTGTGTTTGCAACTGATGAAAACATACCAGAAAATCAAGTTGTATCTACAAACGAAGAAGTCACTTCTCCATCTGAAGATGGCGAAATATTGGCCTCTTACGAAACTGATTACGACCTAGTTTATTCAGATATGTACTTATTTGATAATAATGTAGAAATATCACAAGTTGTAGATGGAAATGTATTTGTTTATGCTGGAACCGTTAAAGTTACTGGTGCAATTAGTGGGAATCTTTTTGTTCTTGCTGAAAATTTAGATATTGATGAAGACGCAATAATTCAAGGAAGTGTATTTGCTTTTGCAAATGATATAACTATTTCAGGTATTGTTTCTGATGTGTACTCAATGAGTAATAACTTTAATTTGGAAGAAAAGGCTATAGTTAAAAGGAACATATATGTAATGTCTGGTGCTACAAATCTAACAGGGCAAGTTTCCAGAGATGCTTATATTTCTACAAAAGACTTAAGTTTTGGTGAGGGTGCCAAAGAAGTAATAAAAGGTAATTTGAATTATAGCTCATATAACGAAGTAGAACTAGATGAAGGTATTGTTAAAGGTGAAGTAAAATTTTCTCAAATGAGTGGAAATAACCAAAGCATTGGTTCTATAATATTAGGCGTTATATCCAATATTATACTAGCATTGATATTTTCTGTTGCAATAGTGCTAATTTCTTTATGGTTTGCTCCAAAATTTAAAGACAGAGCGAGCGAAATATTAGAAAAGAAAAATTTATCAGCATTTGGTTATGGATTACTTGTATTTTTCGGTGGAATAGTTGCTGCATTTATCTTGCTATTATTTACTTATGGCTTTGGTGCAAGTATTGGATTATTCTTAATAGCTATAGTAGTTATTGCATATATTGCATCTAGCACAGTATTTAGTATGTCCGTTGGGGCATTGATTGCTAAAAAAATCAAATCTGAAAAGATTGGCATTTATGTACTTTTTGCTTTATTAGTTGTACTAGCACTTAACTTAATTGAGTATATTCCTTACATAGGAACTCCAATAAAATTTATAGCATCAATGCTTGGACTAGGAATACTTTGCATAAATGCATATAAAAGAAAAGATTTAGTTACAGGCAAAGCAGAATAGCAAATGTTCGGTCTATACTATAAGAAAAAAATCTACACTCTAACTAATAAACTTAGTTAAAATGTAGATTTTTTTGTAATGCTATAATATCTATAATATTATAGTATTACTCTCTCTTTAATTTTTCTACTGTTTCTTTATAATTCTCTGAACTAATTAAGCTAGTTCCTGCAACAACAATATCACATCCTGCATTTTTCAATTCTTCTACATTATCCTCATTTATACCACCATCTGCCTCTATATCCACCTCAAGTTCATTTTTGTTTATATATTCTTTTAATGTCTTGATTTTTTCTATAGTTTCTGGTATTAGCTTTTGTCCACCTTTACCTGGTTCTACCGTCATAACAAGTACTGTATGAATAAAAGGAAGTATACTATATATTTTTTCCACCTCTGTATTTGGTTTAATGCTTACTCCCACTTTACAGTTATTTTTCTTTATATAATCTATCCACTCTTTTAACTCTTCCTCATTATTGGCTGATTCATAATGAACAGTAATATTTCGTGGTTCAAATATCAAATAGCTTTTTATGTACGACATAACATCCTTAACCATTAAATGTACATCTAATGGAATATTGGTTATTGTATTCAAATATTCTGTATATTCTGTCATAAGACTCGTTGTATTGTTTTCTACAAACTCACCATCCATAACATCTATATGAAAATAATCTATACCTGATGTTTCTAAATTATAAAATGTTTTAATACAATTTTCTTTCTTCACACTTAAAATTGAAGCTGAAACTTCCATCTTTTTTCCTCCTTTTGGCATTTTTGGCACTTTGGTGCCTATCACAAAAGTGCCATTTGGCACTTTTGGGGACAGGCTTGTTTAATATTGTCGTCTTTAGACCTGTCACCAAGCCCGACAGCTAAAGCTCACAAAATCTCTCATACCTATCTTTTGAAATTTTTCCTTCTTGTACAGCCCTTTTTATGCCACATTTTTCTTCTTTTTTATGGCTACAGTCTGCATATTCGCAATCTGCTAAATATGGTCTAAACTCAATAAAGTATTTTGCTAAATCGCTTTTTTCTATTTCTCTTATATCAAATGTTGAAAAGCCAGGAGTATCTGCTATGTATGAGTTTTCTCCTATTTTATACAGTAACACTTGCGTTGTAGTATTTTTTCCTCTTTTATTTTTACTACTAATGTTTCCCTCTTCTGCGATTTGTTTTCCTAATATAGAATTGATTAAAGTAGATTTTCCCACTCCTGAATTTCCGGAAAATGCTGTTATGTTGTTTTGCAAATATTTTTTTATTTGGTCTACTCCCACATTATTTTTAGCATCTGTTTTTATTACTGTGTATCCTATTTTACTATATAAGTTGTATATATATTCTATTTTTTCTTCATCTTCTAAGTCTATTTTGTTTAAGCATATAATTGGTTTTATGTCCATATATTCTGCATATACTAGTTGTTTATCTAATAATAATAAGTCTGGTTTTGGAAGTTTCATAGATACTACTAAAATTATTTGTGTTAAGTTTGCCATTTTAGGTCTTTTTATGTAATTTTTTCTTTCTAGTATTTTTTCTATTACTCCAACTTTTTTATTTTCGTCTGTTATATCTACCTCTACTAAGTCTCCTGCTACGGGGCTTATTTCTCCTGCTTTAAATTTTCCTCTTGCATTGCAGTTATATACTATATTATTTGTTTCTACTTTGTATAAGTCAGATATGTTGCTTGTAACTATTCCTTTTTGCACTGATTCCCTCCTAATTGTTTATTTCTAAACATTTCCTATACATTATATCATATAATGGAATAATTTCAAGCACGATATTTGGGTTTTGAGTTACAGATATTTTGGGTTTGAGTTACTGTGTTATTAAAAGATTTCATTTAACTTTTCACTTGATACTTCTTTATTAAAGCTATATTGTTCTATGTTATGTCGGGAATTTGACAGTTAATTAAATACAAAATCGATATAAGCATTGAAAGTGCTTAATTTTTTTGTCAAATTTCCCT
>CALXVA010000013.1 GCA_944391835.1 uncultured Clostridia bacterium
ATATTATTTATAAGAAGCGATTTAGAAAAAGTTTGTACTAATGAAAATAAATACTTTAAAATAATAGCATTTTATAAACACAAACTAGTAGAACTAGGTGTTATGAGAAACTTACGTAACTCATACGTATCAGAGGGAAAATATACTAAAATTGCAAAAGAGAAGAGACTAGAAAAAGTAAAACAAGAAGCAGTATAAAAGTAGAAGGAATTTGGTATGAAAGAGAATTGCGAAATAATATATAAAAACTTAGAAAAAAAACAAAAATATGAAAGTACAATCAAACAGGTCGTAGATGAATGTTTTAAGAAAGAAAAACTAGATCAAACTAACTTATATATGAGTGTAACTTTAACAAATCCAGAGGAAATTGAAAAGTTAAATAGACAATATAGGAATATAGATAGACCAACTGATGTACTTTCTTTTCCTATGTTTGAAAAAAATGAACTAGATAATTTTATAAAAGAAAATTTAAAAAATAATGATGTAAATGAAGAGGGAGACATTCTAGGAGATATAGTTATCTCTATTCCAAGAGTATATGAACAAGCAGAAGAGTATGGCCACAGTTTTGAAAGGGAACTTGCTTATATGGTTGTACATGGCTTTTATCATTTAATGGGATATGACCACATTGAAGAAGAAGACAAGAAAGTAATGAGGGCAAAAGAGGAAGAAGTTTTAAATGAACTTGGAATAAAAAGAGAGACAAGTCAAGAAAAAAGTGAAGAAGAATTAGAAAAAATAGAGGAACAAGCCAAAAATGAGAAAAACAAAACTACTAATAGCAATTTTCTAGATGCATGGAAGAATGCAATAGATGGAATTATATATGCAACAACTACACAAAGAAACATAAAAATACAACTAGTGCTTGCAGTTTTAGTTGTAATAGTTAGTTTATTTTTTGACTTAGATAGAGCAGAATTTTTATGCTTTTTATTTACTATAATATTAATACTATTTGCAGAGATGGTTAATACAGCAATAGAAACTGTAGTGGATTTGTATGTGGATGTTTATCATCCTAAAGCAAAAATTGCAAAAGATGTTGCGGCTGGAGGAGTTGTTATTACTGCAATAAATGCTATAATTGTAGCCTACTTTTTATTTTTTGACAAAATTAGTGACATAGGCTTAAACTTTATAAATAATGTAATAAATTCACCAGTACATTTAGCATTCTCAGTACTTGTTGTGGTTGTTATTGCTATATTAGCACTTATTGCAATAGCAAGAACTAATAAGCATAGAGGATTAAATCATAAATTTATACCAAGTGGATTTACAACACTTGCTTTTGCTGCAAATACAATTATTTGGATTGTTACGCAAAGTTCTAGAAATGTAGTTAATACAATAATTATTACCCTATCATTAGTGCTTGCTATATTAGTATCTGCTAGTAGAATTGAGGCAAAAGCACATAAACTTTCAGAAGTGATTTTTAGTGCATGTATAGGAATTATTTTAGTACTAGTTTTATATGGAATTGCTTTGGGAATTACAACTATGCAGATGTAAATGTTACTAAAATGTATAATGAATGTGGAGTAAACTAGTTTAGCTAAAAAATTATAATTCTAGTACATTGCTTATAACCACAGAACTATTAAAATATAAGCAAGGAGTGAACGAAAGTGAAAGGAACAAAAACATTTGTTGTTATACTTTTAGTTTTAATACTAATTGCAGGAGGTCTACTTGTGCTAAAAATGTTCAACAATAAAGATGTACAAGAGGCAAATACAAATTCTACAAATGAAGAAATTGAAGAAGAGCCTGTAGTTATAGAGGAACCAAAAACATTATCAGGCGACTCTAGACCGATAGCAGTAATGATAGATAATAATATTAATGCGATGCCACAGGCAGGATTAATTGAAGCAGATATTATATATGAAATAATTGTTGAGGGGGGAGAATCTAGATTGATGTTAATCCTTCAAGACAAAGATTTAGACAAAATTGGGCCAATAAGAAGTGCAAGACACTATTTCTTAGATTATGCTTTAGAAAATGATGCAATTTATGTACACTACGGCTGGAGTCCACAAGCACAATCTGATATTACATCACTTGGAGTAGATAATATAAATGGAATTTATGAAAGCTCAACTTCATTTTGGAGAGTCGACGATAAATATGCACCTCATAATGCAGTAACTAGCACAGAGAATATTTTAGAAATTGCAGATAGAAAAGGATACAGAGTAGATAGAGAAAAAGACAATGTATTAAACTATGTGGTAGACGAGGTTGAACTTGATGATGGAGAAGTTGCAAATACTGTAACAATACCATATTCATCTGGAAATGTTGTAGAATATGAATATGATAAAGATTTGAAAGAATATGTGCGTTATTCTAGAGGAGAAAAACAGGTTGACTGGGATACAGGAAAAACAGTAACCACTAAAAATATAATTATAGAGAAGGCAAGAAATTCAACATTAAATGATGGTTCTGGTAAGGGCAGGCAAACATTAGATAATATAAAAGAACTTGATGGGTATTATATTACAAATGGCAAGGTAATAGAAATTACTTGTGATAAAGCCTCTAGAAGTGGTCAAACAGTTTATAAGGATTTAGAAGGAAACGAGATAGATGTAAATGATGGAAAAACATTTATACAAATTTGTCCATTAGATGCAGAAATTACATTTGGCGAGTAGTAATTATCTTAGTACAGCCAGAGATATACAAAAAAACGAGAGTTGAAAAGGTAAATAGCCTATTTCAACTCTCGTTTACGGTTAAACAGGTAGCTCTAAGTATTGTTCAACCATGTTATGGTTGGAATCATATACTTGATGCAAGGTTATATTGATTATACTACCAACCTCTACTTGATTATAGAGAGTTATTGAATCTATTGTGGTAGTTATATCGCCATAACCTATAGTTATATGGTTGTACTCGGGAATTACCTGAGGGACTGAGCGAGTTCCACCAAAGGTCCAATGTTCTTTATGGACTACCTCCAAATCCTTATGTTCTTTAGAAAGTACAGTACCCTGAACTTGGGTATACTCGTGAGTATACTGAGTTGTATCAGAGTACTTTTCTGAATCGGGGATAGCTACATAGTTAGAGTAAGCAATTACAGGTATGATAAGAACTAGTACAATAACAATGCTAAGAGTTAACCGTTTTACAATTTTCATAACAATCTCCTTTCGCTTGAAAAAGCCATGACAAAGATTGGCGTTATCCCACAATTAGTAGGATAGCATAAAATATAAATTAATACTACGATATTATTATAACACGGTAAACATAATGTGTCAAATTGAAAAAATGTCGAAAATTCATTGTACAAAATCAATCTATTTGATATAATACAGGCATATAATTAAGAGATTAAAATATGGCAGTGTATTTAATTGTATAATTATGAAAATAATAAAAAAGAAAGGAAGTTGTACAGAATGTGTGAATGTGTAGAAAACAAAATTAAAGAAGAAGTAAGAAAAATAATGGAACCATATAAACAGGAAAAAGATAATCTTATACCAATTCTAAATGAAGTACAAGAAAAATATGGATATATTCCAAAAGTTGCTCAAATGGAAATATCAAAATATTTAGAAATTCCAATGGCAGAAATATATGGCGTAATTACTTTTTATGCAAGATTTACATTAGAACCTAAAGGAAAGTATAATATTTCAGTTTGCTTAGGAACAGCTTGCTTTGTAAAAGGCTCACAATCTATATTAGATAGACTAAAAGAAAGATTAAACTTAGAAGAAGGAAAAACGAGTGCAGACGGAAAATATTCTATAGATACAACAAGATGTGTAGGAGCTTGTGGAATTGCCCCAGTATTTACAGTAAATGATGAGGTTTATGGGCATGCTACGGTGAAGAAGCTTGATGAAGTTTTAGATGAACTTGAAAAATAATCAGCATCCTGCGTTGTTGAAATTTAACAAAAAATCCTCATCATACACAAAGTACGATTCCGGTGTTTTTGTTAAATTTCGCCTAGCAATATACTAATTATTTTTCAAGTTAAGTATGATAAAAAAGATTAGAATACTAGTAAATCAAAAGGAGGTCTTAAATGAAGACTATAGAAGAATTAAATAAAATTAGATCGGAAAAAAGAATTGAATTAGATTTAAGAAGAAACACAAATGCAGACACAAGAGAAAAACACATTTTGGTTTGTAATGGAACTGGATGTACATCTTCTAAATCACCACAAATATTAGAAAATTTTAAAAGATTAGTTAAAGAAAATAATTTAACTAATGTACGTGTTATAAAAACAGGTTGCTTTGGGCTTTGTGCAAAAGGACCTATTGTAATAATTCGTCCAGAAGATACCTTTTATGCAATGGTGAAGCCAGAAGATTGCGAAGAAATTATAAAATCACATATAATGGAAGGCAAAGTAGTAGAAAGACTATTGTGCAAAGATATAGACGGAAAAAAAGTTATGAAATTAGACGAATTAAATTTCTATAAAAAGCAAAAAAGAATTGCACTAAAAAATTGTGGAGTAATAAATCCAGAGGATATAGATGAATACATAGCTTTTGATGGATATAGAGCTTTAGCTAGAGTGTTAATGGAAATCTCACCAGACGAAGTAATAGAAATAGTAGATAAATCAGGACTTAGAGGAAGAGGAGGAGCCGGATTCCCAACAGGTAAGAAATGGAAAGCTACCAAGGAGGCAAAAGGAGATACAAAATATGTAGTTTGTAATGCAGATGAGGGAGACCCAGGAGCATTTATGGATAGAAGTATTCTAGAAGGAGATCCACATGCAGTGTTAGAATCAATGGAAATAGCAGGGTATGCAATAGGAGCCGAGAAGGGATACATATATGTAAGAGCCGAATATCCAATAGCAGTTGAAAGACTAAAAATAGCAATTAACCAAGCACGAGAATATGGAATACTTGGAAAAAACATATTTGGAACTAATTTTAATTTCGATATAGAAATAAGACTAGGAGCAGGAGCCTTCGTATGCGGAGAGGAAACAGCACTTTTAGAATCAATAGAAGGACGTAGAGGTCAACCAAGAGTAAAACCTCCATATCCAGCACAATCTGGGTTATGGGGTTGTCCAACCTTAATAAATAATGTGGAAACATATGCAAATATAGCTCAAATTATATTAAAAGGTGCAGAATGGTATTCATCAATAGGTACAGCAAATTCGAAAGGAACGAAAGTATTTGCACTAGGTGGAAACGTAAATAATGTAGGCTTAGTTGAAGTTCCAATGGGAACAACTTTAAGAGAAATAGTATTTGACATTGGTGGAGGAATACCAAACGGTAGAGAATTTAAAGCGGCACAAACAGGAGGACCATCAGGAGGATGTATACCAAAAGAGCATCTAGACACACCAATAGATTATGAATCATTAAAAGAAATAGGTTCAATGATGGGCTCAGGTGGACTAATTGTAATGGATGACACAAAATGTATGGTATGCTTAGCAAAATTCTATTTGCAATTTACAGTAAGCGAGAGTTGTGGAAAATGTACACCTTGTAGAATTGGAACCAAAAGAATGTTAGAAATATTAGAGAAATTGACTAGCGGTGAAGGAAACGAATACGATATATACAGATTAGAAAAATTAGCTGTAAACATAAAAAAAGCTAGTATATGTGGACTTGGACAAAGTGCACCAAACCCAGTAATAAGCACATTAAAATACTTTAGAGAAGAATTTAGACAACACGCAATTGAAAAAGAATGTAAAGCAATGGAATGTAAAGCACTATCTAGAATAGAAATAGACGAGGAAAAGTGCAAAGCTTGTGGATTATGCCAAAAAAATTGCCCTGTAAATGCAATCGAAGGAGAAGGAAGAGAGAAAAGACATATAAATCAGGATAAGTGTATTAAGTGTATGACGTGTATACGTTCTTGTCCATTCCACGCAATAGGCTAGAAGCAATGAAAAGCTTCGAATTACGTCGTTAAATTTCAAAATATAATCCTCAGCGTACACCAAGTACGCTTCCGGTTATATTTTGAAATTTGCCTAGTACTTCTCGCTTTTGCTTGTTTCTAGGAATTTTCAATATAAGCTTCGCAATTAGCGTTGTTAGTTTTTAAATAAAAATCCTCGACGTACACGAAGTACACCTCCGGTGTTTTATTTAAAAACTGCCTAGCAATACTTGTTTCTTTTTTGAATTAGAAAATAATAAGAAAATCGCCTTTAAAACAAACTTCTAGAAATTTACTAAATAAGTTTCTTTTGCAAAATTGAAGAAAAAAAGGCATTAAGCTTTTGATTGCTTCTAGGAAATTGTTGTATTGCATTGTTGAAATTTAGATAAAAAATCCTAAAAAAATGGAGTGATGGAAATGAAATACTTTAAGAAATTAGTAGGAGATAAAATATACCTTTCTCCTAGAAATATAGAAGATGCAGAAATATATGTAAAATGGATAAATGACTTCGATGTAACTGACTATACAGGATATAGTTCAAAGATGATGGACATAGAAGGAGAAAAAGAATACTTGAGTTCTACAGCTAAAAAAGCTAATAATATATCATTTGCTATAGTAAAACAAGAAAATGATGAGCTTATTGGAACAGCTGGCTTCGATAAACTAGATTATATAAATAGAGTTGGTACTATAGGAATAATGATAGGAGACCAAGAAAATAGAGAAAAGGGTTATGGAACAGAAACAATAAACTTGTTATTAGACTATGGATTTAATTATTTGAATTTGAATAATATAAATTTGTATGTAATGGAATTTAATCCAAGGGCAATAGCATGTTATAAAAAGTGTGGCTTTAAAGAAATGGGAAGAAGAAGAAAAACAGCATTTATTAATGGAAAATATTATGATAAATTGTATATGGACATTTTAAAAGAAGAATTCGATGAGAGAGGAAAAACATATATAAAAAATAAAAATATAAAATAAACCTGTCCCTAAAAGTGCCAAATGGCACTTCGGTGACAGGCACCAAGGTGCCAAAAAGGAGGAAAGTGATGGTTAATTTAAAAATAGATGATAAAAATGTTGTAGTGCCAGAAGGTACAACTATACTAGATGCAGCAAAACAAGCAGGTATAGATATTCCAACTTTATGCTTTTTAAAAGATATAAATGAGGTTGGAGATTGCAGAATGTGCATTGTAGAGGTAGAAGGAAGAAGAGGTTTTGCAACATCTTGTATTCAAACTGTAGAAGAGGGAATGGTGGTACATACTCATACACCAAATGTACTAGAAGCAAGACACGCAATCTTGGACTTAATTATATCGAACCACTCAAAAGATTGCTTAACTTGTACACGTTCTGGAAATTGCGAGCTTCAAGATTTAGCTATAAAATTTAATGTACTAGACATAGAGTTTAAGGGAGAAAGAACCGAGCATAAAATTGATGATAAATCTCCTTCAATAGTAAGAGATTTTAACAAATGTATCTTGTGTAGAAGATGTGTTGCTACTTGTAAAAATGTGCAAAATATAGGTGCAATAGATTGCATAGAAAGAGGTTTTGAATCTTGTATTTCTACAACATATGACCATAGTTTAAATGATGTAAACTGTACATTTTGTGGACAATGCATTGAGTCTTGTCCAACAGGAGCATTACATGAAAAAGAAAATATAAATGATGTATGGGCAAAATTGAAAGACCCAGATACATTTGTTGTTGTACAAACCGCACCATCAATTAGAGTGGCATTAGGTGAAGAATTTGGTATGGAAATAGGCTCAAATGTTACAGGAAAGATGGTATCAGCATTAAAAGCACTTGGTTTTGATAAAGTATTTGATACAAATACAGGTGCCGATTTCACAATTATGGAGGAAGCAACAGAGTTTGTAAAAAGATTTAAAGAAAACGATAATTTACCAATGACTACTTCGTGTTGCCCTGGATGGGTACGCTTTGCAGAAATGGAGTATCCAGAAAATTTGGCTCATTTATCAAGTTGTAAATCACCACACCAAATGTTTGGAGCAATTATAAAATCATATTATGCAGAGAAAAATAATATAGACCCTAAAAAAATATATGTAGTTTCTGTAATGCCTTGTATTGCTAAAAAATATGAAAGACAAAGAGAAGAAATGAAAGTAAATGGCTTATGGGATGTAGATGCAGTAATAACCACTCGTGAGCTTGCAAGAATGATAAAACAAGCAAACATAGAATTTGACAAATTAGAAGATGAATCATTTGATAATCCTATGGGAGAAGCAACTGGTGCAGCAGCAATATTTGGTGTAACCGGAGGAGTAATGGAAGCAGCACTTCGTACAGCATATGAGTTAATTACAGGAGAAGAATTAAAGAAATTAGACTTTGAAGAAGTTAGAGGAGCAAAAGGAATAAAGAAAGCAACTGTACAAATAGGAGATAAAGAAATTAAAGTTGCAGTTGCACACGGTTTAGGAAACGCAAGAAAAATAATGGAAGAAATAAAAAATGGAACAGCAGACTATAGCTTTGTAGAGGTTATGGCTTGCCCAGGAGGATGCATAATGGGTGGAGGTCAACCAATTAAAAGTTCTAAAATAAGAATGACTACTGATGTAAGAGGAAAACGAGCAGCAGCAATGTACTCAATAGATGAAAGAAGCACACTAAGAAAATCACATGAAAATCCTATACTAAAAGAAATATATAAAGAGTATATAGGAGAGCCAGGAGAACATAAAGCACACGAACTTTTACATACACATTATACTCCAATGGAAGAATATAGAATATAATGTCGGAAAAGGCACAAAAAGAGACAGGTCGGAATAAGACAAAAAAGTCCACAGGCAACCTGTCCCTAAAAGTGCCAAATGGCACTTTTGTGACAGGCACCAAGGTGCCAAAAAGGAGAAAAGATATGTTTAAATCAGGTTTTGTTTCCATACTTGGTAGAACCAATGTGGGAAAATCTAGTATAATAAATAGTTTAGTAGGAGAAAAAGTAGCAGCTATTGCAAACAAACCACAAACTACAAGAACAGTTATAAGAGCAATAGTAAATAGACCAAATTCTCAAATAATTTTTATAGATACACCAGGAATTCATAAACCTAAGTCTAAACTTGGAGATATTATGGTAGAAAATGCTTTTGAAGTGGCAAAGGACGTTGATGTGGTAGTTTTTGTAATAGAAGCAACTTCAGATGAAATTGGCAAAGGCGACAGACTAATTCTAGATAAAATTAAAGAAGCAAAAAAGAGAACCATACTTGTAATAAATAAAGTAGATTTAGTAAGCAAAGAAAAAGTAGCTAAATTGATTGATTTATATAAAAATGAATATGATTTTGCAAGTATTATACCAGTATCTACAGTAAAAAATACAAACTTAGAAGTTATATTAGATGAAATAGAAAAGAACTTAAAAGAAGGTCCAGCATACTATAATATAGAAGAGTATACAGACCAGACAACAAGAAACTTAGTCGAAGAGACTATTAGAGAAAAAGCATTAAAACTTTTAAATGATGAAGTACCTCATGGGATTTTAGTTGAGGTAGATAAAATGAAGAAAAGAAAAACAATGGAAAACGAACCAATATATAATATAGATGCTACAATATATTGTTTAAGGGAATCTCATAAAGGTATTATTATCGGAAAAAATGGTAGTATGCTTAAAAAAATAGGAACTTATGCAAGAGAAGATTTAGAAAAAATGCTAGGAATAAAGATAAATTTGAAATTGTGGGTTAAGGTTAGAGAGGATTGGATTAATGATGCCAAGTTTATTAAAAACTTTAAATTGCAAAAATAAACATCGCTATTTACGTCGTTAAAATTTAGATAAAAAAATCCTCGACGTACTATATGTACGCCTCCGGTTTTTTACTAAATTTTGCCTAGCACTGCTCGTTTCTTTTTGCAATTATATAGAGGAAATTGCTGTGTCAATCTGCGAAAAAATTCTCTCGATGTACAAAACGTACTATCTCGATAATTTTTTCTTGATTTCCTTGCACTACTTGTTTCTTTTGACAATTACAAAAAAAGAAATACACTTCGCATAAAAAATGCATAAAATTTAAAAAATTGCAAATGATAAAATAAAGAAATGTATATAAAAACTTACATTATCTTTATGATTGGAGATGGTTTAGCATGATAAAGCAAATAGCTTGGAATACTTTTAAAAATACAGGAGATATTAACACTTTTTTAGAACTATTAGAAGTTAAAAATGTAGAAAGCAACATAAAAAACAATTCAGAAGGGAATATAGAAAAAAACATATTAGAGGCGGAAAAACAGAATGGGAATATTGAAGTTAAAGGGAATAGTAATAGCAGAACACAATATGAGCGACTATGATAAAATGGTTACAATATTAACTCCAAATCGGTAAAATTGGGTGTGCTGCCAAGGGAGCAAGACGACCTAAAAGTAGTCTCATGGCAGCAACTCAATATTTATGTTTTGGAGAATATTTAATATACCAAGGCGTTAGCTCATACAATATAAATTCGTGTGAAGTAACAGAAATTTTTTATAACCTAAGAATGGATGTAGAAAAGTTGCAATATGCAGCACATATCACGAAAATAATAAATGATGTTACAGATGAAAACCAAAATACATATAAAATTTTACAATTACTTCTAAATACTTTGTATGTGCTTTCAGAAACAGATAAAAATATGGACTTAGTTATGGCTATTTTTAAAATAAAGTTAATGTGTTTACTAGGTTTTACGCCAATAATAGACAAGTGCTCAAATTGTAAAGAAAGCAATGCTATGCTAAATCATTTTAGTTTTAGAGATAATGGATTTAAGTGCGAAAATTGTAGCAGGCAAGATAAAGGGGCAGTAGAAATATCAGAAGCAACAGCAAATGCGATAAAATACATAGTATTAGCCCCACCAAAGAAATTATTTTCTTTTAATTTGTCTGAGCCGAACATAAAAGAACTTGAAATTATAGGAAAAATATATTTAAATGAAAAATTAGACAAAGAGTATAAGTTTGAGAAAATGTTTTAGTTTTCACTGTAGAGAAAATAAAATAACAATACTCGACAAAGTAAAATAATAATGATATAATAGGCGAAAATGAGATAGGAGTAAGTGAAATGGATAATATAAGATTTAGTATTATAATTCCATCATATAATTCTGTACAAGAAATAGGAAGAGCTATTCAAAGTGTTAGAGAGCAAACATTTAAAAATTATGAAATAATTGTAGTAGATGATTGTTCTACAGATAATACTTATGAAGTCTTATCTAAACAACAGGATATTATACTAATTAGAAATAGTACAAATTTAAGAGCTGGAGGAGCAAGAAACAAAGGTATAGAAAAGGCAAAAGGAGAGTATGTTATATTCTTAGATGCTGACGATTATTTAGCAGAAAAAGAGACACTTCAAAAAATAAATGAAGTAATAGGAAGTGAAAAAACAGATATTGTATACTTAGGATTTGAAATAGTTGGTAGAATTCAAGAAAAATGGATACCAACAGATGAAAATTCCAGCCTATCCCAAAGAGCACAAAATTGGAAATATGAAAACGTATGGGATGTTTGTTGGAATAATAAATTCTTAAAAGAAAATAATATGAAATTTTTGGAAAACAGGTATTTTGAAGATTTTGTATTCTATTATAAGGGAATAATAAGAGCAAAAACATACAAAGTAGCTAGTTTTGTAACACATATATATACTACATTCAAGTCAGATAGTATGACATCAAGTGTATCAGAACAGAAATTGCAAGATTTATACATAAACGTAATACAATTCCTAGAAGAATTAAAAAATATTCCACCATCTAAAGAAAAAGCAGACATAGTGTATGCTGTATATAGAGTGGTAGAATATTCAACTAGATTACTAAAACAATTTGAGGATAGCCTTAGAAAAGAATAAGCAAATACCTAAGGAATGGTTTAAATAAAGCAAAATACATACTTATAAAAAATAGGAGAAGAAAAATATGAAGCTAAGTCATAAAAAATATAAACTTAAAGCAAATATATCTGATATATTAGGAGGATTTAAAATTGCGACTCCAGAAGATACTTTAGATAAAATTATAAATGATAAATGTTCAATCTCTAGACTTGGAGATGGAGAATTTGACTTGATATTGGGAACGGGTATAAGATATCAAAAAGTAGATGCTCGATTGACTAAAAAACTTATGCAAATCTTAAGGAGTGGCGAAGAAAAGCTATTGATAGGAATTAGCAATGCTCTCGACTTTGATTACTTAAATAAATATAACGACTTTGCAAAAAAATTCTGGAAAGGTTGGCTTTTTGATAATAGATTTAAAATATTAAAATTATTATCAAAAAGAAGACAGTATTATTCGGCACAAATATCTAGATTCTATATAGATTACCAAGACAAATCTAATGCAGATGAATATGTAAGAAAACTAAAAGGATTGTGGGATAAAAAAGATGTCTTAATAGTAGAAGGAAAATTTAGTAGAATGGGAGTCGGAAATGACTTATTTGATAATATGAAATCAAAACAAAGAATTATATGTCCTGCAGAAAATGCTTTTGATATATATGACGAAATTCTAAAAGAAGTACTTAAGTATGGAAAGAACAAATTGATATTATTGGCATTAGGACCAACGGCAACAGTATTAGCTTATGACTTATATAAAGCTGGATACTGGGCTATTGATATAGGTCATGTAGATATAGAATATGAGTGGTTTTTAAGAAAAGCAACTGAAAAAATAAAAATTGAGACTAAATATGTTAATGAAGCAAAAGATGGCTCAAAAGATATACATGATATACATGATGAAAAATACGAAAGTGAAATATTAATAAATTTATCAAAAGAGTAAAAATATGGAGAAAATCCATATTTTTTTGAGAGTAATATAGCTAAAAAAGCTTACTCTCGCAATTAAAAACAAGATTTGACATAAAACGCAAACTATGATATACTTAACCGGTCAGAAAATGAGGTTTTCTAAAGGAGAGGAAGATTATGAACGACACAATAAAGTTTGGTATAGGATTTGTAACAGGAAGACCAAACGTATGTAAGATAATAAATAGTACGTATGAAAGATTAATAAATCAATTTAAGGATTTGGACAAAAAAGTTGAATTAACGGCATATATATTATTTGATTTAGGCTACCAATTTACTACAAGAGTAGATTTTTATGGCATTATACCAAATGTATATAGAGATTTGACAATAAGATATATAACACCTGAGGATATAGAAGAAGAAAAGAAAAAATTAATAGGAAGAGAAGATTTTTCTAAATCCGATGTGGATTTATTTTTTGGGCATGGACATGCAAAGGGAAGAAATTCTCTAATGTATTATGCTTTAAAGGATAAGATAGATTATTTATTATTTTGGGATGACGATGAATATCCTGTAGCATGCATTAAAGATGAAAATACAAATGAAGTTACATGGAAAGAGCAAGATAATATAGCAAGACATTTACAATATATAGAAGATGCAGATGTATCAATAGGATACCATTGTGGATATATTTCTCCAATACCGTATGTAGAACTAAATGAAGATGTTGATGAGAAAAAATTCAGTTGCCTAATTGAAGCGTTAGGAAATGAAGTCGTTTCATGGGATTCTATTAGAGAAAAATTTGTTAAAGATAAAGGAATAACTTATGCAAATTCTAAAATAGCTAATGGAGAAGGTGCTTATGAAATAAAGAGTGACGGAATTGGAAAATGGGTGGTTGGTTCAACATTATGCTTGAATTTAAGACATATTGAGAAAATACCAGCATTTTACAATCCAGAAGGAGCTAGAGGAGAAGATGCTTTCTTTTCTACAAATTTAAATGATGCTAAAGTAATTAAAGTACCTGTATATCATTTTCACGACGGATTTTTAAAATATACAAATGTAGCTAGAGGAATATATCCAAAAACATTAAGACAAATTAAATCAACAGAAGAACAAATAGAGCACAGGTTTTTTCAAGCTTCTAGAGGTTGGATAAAATATAAACCACTTTATGAATATGTTACAGATAAGGAACATTATCAAGAAAAAATAGATGAAACAATTGAAAATTTAAAAAAAGGCATACCTGAGGTAAACAAATTATTTGACAATACTGACTTTAATGCACTTTTGACTGATATACAAGAGTATGATAAAAATGTAAAAAAACATTATAACGAATATAATAAAACAAACGAAATATGGAATAAACTAAAAAAATTAAAAACAAAATAGAAAAAAATATATTTTGTATTAGGAATGAAAAAATCCTAACAAAAAAGATTGGAGTTGAAGAGTAAGTGCAATTTTCTTGGGCACTATATTAAATAATAGTGTTACCAAGAAATTGCCAATTATGTAAAAGATAAGGGTGATTTAAATGTATATAATTAAAGAGTTTGATGATAGATATAATGAAAGAGTTAACGACTTCATTATATCAGTATTTGTTGAGGAATATGGATTCGAAAAATTTAGAAAAGGACTAGAACAAGAAAATAATCAAGAATATATAGATAATGGTGGAAATCTATGGATAGCAATAGATGAAAAAGATGATGTAATAGGAACAATAGCTCTAAAAAAACATAACAATAACGAAGCAGAAATAAAAAAATTATATGTAAGAAATGACTATAGAGGTACAGGTCTATCAAAAGAGTTATATTCTAAAGTTATGGAAACAACTAAAAATCGTCATTTTAAAAGAATTTTTCTTGGAACTTATGATAAATTAGAAAGAGCAATAAATTTTTATCAGAGAAGAGGTTTTACACCAATAGATGAACTTTATGATGAGAAAGAAGGTGCAAGATATTTTGAATTATATGTATAGAATGAAAGTATATGTATAATTCAAAGTATATTATGCAAAATAAGGGGAAAGGACAAAATGTATATAATAATAGGTTTAGGAAATCCAGAGCCTGAATACTCTAACACAAGGCATAATATGGGTTTTGATGTTATTAATAAATTAGCTAAAGAATACGATATAAGTTTAAATAGAACAAAGTTTAATGCAATATATGGTACGGGAATTATAGAAGGAGAAAAAGTGATTTTAATTAAACCACAAACTTTTATGAATAATAGTGGAGAATCAGCAATAGAATTTGTTGACTTTTATAAAGAATCATTAAAAAATATTATAGTAATTTATGATGATATGGACACAGAGGCAGGAACAATTAGAATAAGAGCTAAAGGTGGACCTGGTTCTCATAATGGAATGAAATCAATGGTTAATTGTTTGAACTCTGAGGATTTTTCACGTATTAGAGTTGGAATAGGAAGACCAAGTGGAGAGTATGATAGGGTTGACTATGTAATTGGTCAAATAGATGAAGAAGAAAGGAAAACTCTTGAAAAAGGCAAAAATGAAGCTGTTCAGGCAATAAAATTTTGGATAAAAGATGGAATCGATAATACTATGAATAAGTATAATATAAAAAGTTAATCTAGAAAGGGAATGTATGCAGGAATTATTAGTAAGTACTAATGCCGAAGAAACAAAAATATTGTTAGTAGAAAATGGAAAATTAGTTGAAAAATATGAAGAAAAACCAGAAAAAGAAAAAATAGAAGGAAACATATATCTAGGAATAGTGGAAAACGTATTACCTGGAATGCAATCTGCATTTGTTAATATTGGGCAAGAGAAAAATACATTTATACATATTCGAGATATAATTCCAAAAGCGAGTGATGAAACAGGAAATAAAAATGAAAAATTTTCTAAATATAATATTAAAGATTATCTAAAACAAGGTATGCCAATTTTAGTACAAGTACGAAAAGATAGTACTAGTATTAAAGGAGCTAGAATTTCTACTCATTTAAGTTTGCCGGGTAGATTTATAGTATTAATGCCAAGCCAAAATTTTATAACAATATCGCAAAAGATAGATGATAAAAATGAAAGAGAAAGACTAAAAAGTATAGCAAAAAAACATCTGCCAGAAGGTTATGGAGCGATTATTAGAACTTCAGCAGAAGGAAAAACAGACGAAGAAATTAAAGTGGATTTAAATAAAATAATAGAAAAATATAAAAGGGTAGAACAAGAATATAATAATGCAAAACAGAATAAAAACTTAAAGCCTAAGCTAATATATAAGAGTGAAAGTATCTTAGAAAGAATGCTTACAGATTTAATAGATCAAGGCTTAAATAGAATTTGTGTAGATGATGAAAAAATATATACTGAAATTTTAAATAGACTAAAAGAAGAAAACAAAAAAATAGAGGTTTGTGCCGTAAAGAATATATTAGAGATGTATGACATAGAAAAACAACTAGAACAGTTAAAAAATAGAAAAATATGGCTTAGATGTGGAGGCTTTATTACTATAGATAAGACTGAAGCATTAACTGCAATAGATGTAAATTCTGGAAAATACATAGGAAAGCAAGATTTAGAGCACACCTCTTTTGTGGTAAATAAAGAAGCAACTATTGAGATTGCAAAACAACTAAGATTAAGAGACATTGGTGGAATAATTATTATAGATTATATAGATATGCAAGAGAAAGAAAATGAAGAAAAAATAATTGATTTGCTTAGAGAAAACTTAAAAAAAGATAGGTCAAAAACACAAATTGTAGGGTTCTCTAAATTAAATTTGTTAGAGATGACTCGTAAACATATGTGTAGTAATGATGATTAAAATTTGAGAAGCAAGATGCATATTTTTTAAATTAAAGAATATGCATCTTGCTTCTCATACAACTAATTAAAATTAATCAGTTTCCTTCTAAAATTAACTTCAATTCCTCGTGCCTTTTTACTTTTTGAGTAGTAGTTTTTATTAAAGGCGTGTCGGTTAAAATAATTTCTCTAATATACTTATATGCTGGCATTTTGTGATTAACATTTTCCTTTATATCATCCCAAACTTTTTTATATAAATCTTCTTTAGAAATATTAGGAAACATTTCATTTATGACCTCTCTATTATATACAATCTTAGCACAAATCTTATAATCGCCATCTTCTAAAGGACGTCCAAATACAATACTTTCAGATACGTAAGGTAATTTATTTATCAAGATTTCTATCTCTTCTGGGAAGATATTTTTACCGTTTTTAAGCACTATTACATCTTTCTTCCTACCTGTAATAAATAAGAATCCATCTTTATCAAAATATCCTAAATCACCTGTATAAAACCAATTATCTTTTAAAACTTCATTTGTTGCTTCTGGATTGTCTACATATTCAAGCATTACTGTTGGAGCTTGTACAGCTATTTCACCAATTCCATCTTTATCTGGATTATCTATTTTTACATTTATCCCTGGAAGAGGGAAACCTACAGAACCACATCTTTTACATTTATCATTTTCTCCAGCAACAACAGGTGAGGTTTCTGTTAATCCATATCCTTGTAATAGGTTAATTCCTAAATCTAAGAACCCTTGAATTGCGTCTTTGCTCATAGCTGCACCACCAGCAATTAATATTCTAAGTTTTCCACCTAAATTGTCTAGTATTTGCTTAAATACTTTTCTACGTATATCAATGCCCATTTTTAGCAAACCATTACTTATTTTAGACATTGTAGCTACAAGTTTTGTTTTGCCTTGTTCTTCAATACCTTTTTTAATTTTTTTATACATAATTTCAAGCATTAAAGGCACACATACAAAACCAGTTACTTTAAACTCTGCTAGATTTTTTTGCACATATTTTAAACCATCACAAAACGCAACTGTAATTCCAGAAAATGTTCCGTACAGGAATGTACAAGTAGATTCAAAAGTGTGATGTAATGGTAAAAATGATAAAAATGTATCATCTTTTCTAATATCAGTCATTTGAGCTAAGGCATATATATCCTCACAAATGTTAGACTGAGAAAGAGCAACTGCTTTTGAAATTGAGGTAGTACCAGACGTGAAAAGCATAATAGACATTTTTTTATTATCTATTACAACATTATCATATTTAGTATCACCATTAACCAATAGAGAGTGACCTTTTTGGATTAAGCTAGAATAAGTAGTAAATTCATCTATATTGTCCATACATATATATTGAGACAAATTAGATTTTTTCTCTTTTGCAAGTTTAGAAAAAACTTCGGTATATTTTTTATCAAAAATAACTGCTTGTGCTTTGCTTCTAACAATAAGGTCTTCAATTTCATTATCTGGCAATGCTCTATCAAGAGGAACAACAACCATATCTGATGTTGTTATAGCTAAATAACTAACACACCACTCATATCTGTTAGGAGAAATTATAGCTACTTTCTTTTTGGAAAGCCCAGTATTTATCAAAGCCGTACCAAGCGATTTAATATCACTTGCAAATTGAGAATAAGTAATTTTTATATGGCTCTCTGAACTTGGGTTTTCTTTGTATTCAAAAGCTATTTCGTCAGAATATTTATCGGAATATCTTTTAACCAATTCTCTAAAATCATTTATTTTATCGGCATCATATAATTTTCTTTTATACTTCATAATTACATCCTTTCATAAAAATATCTTGCTATATTTTATAACACTTACAAAAATTATTCAAGGAAAAAATTGGAAAAAACAAATATTACAATAATGTTACAGTAATATTAAAAATATATTACAAATATTAAAATTGATTGAAAAAAAGTTAGTACTGGTTTAAAATGAAATTAAATTTAAATATACAATGGACAAAGCTAAATGGAAAGATTTAAACTTTGCTTTTAAAAGAATTATTAACAAAAGTTAAAATATAATAAGGAGGAGTTAAAATGAACAAATACTGTAAGGGAAAAGACGGTATAACTTTAATAGCACTTATAATTACGATGGTGTTACATTATGATAAAGTTAAAAAATGTAGTAATAGCAATAGTTTCCTCCTTTCAAGTATATAATTAAGTAAAAAAATATATAGAATTTTTTAAAACAAGTAGATTTTTACTTGTTTTTTTTTATACTAAAAATAAGGAGTGATTTTGTGAAAGAAAATGTATATAAAAAAGTAGAATATTATTTATATAATTATAAAGATATAGATAATATAATTGAAAATATAAAAGAAAGTGTAATTGGGACAGTTAATATAAGTGGCAAAGCTTGGTTAAAAGGAAAAACTATTGATAGTAATACAGTAGAAAATCAAGCAATAAGATTAGCAGACAATAAAAAGATTTATACATTAAGAAAAGTAAAAGCAGTTATAAGTCATTATATGAAGGTATTTAAAGAAAGAAATCCAAAGAGGTATAATTTTATTAAAATGAAATATTTTGATAAAGCAAATCCACTACAAATTGAGAGAATTTTAAAATATGATAACAAACAACAAAAGGACATTACTGATATGGTAGTGTCTTTTTTTTATAGACAATTTAAGAAAAATAATATAGGAGGAATGTAATATGTTTTGGTTAGGAATGTTAATAGGTGGAATGATAGGAGCTACATTAGCAATAGCATTTCATTGTATGATTATAATAGGAAAGGAGGCAGATAATCGTGAGTATTCTGATGAGCATACTATCAAATGATGGTTATATAATATTGAATAAATATGTAATGAAAGCATTAGGCTTACACGAGGCGATATTATTAGGAGAATTATGTAGTGAGTATATATATTGGTATAAAGAAGAAAAACTACAAGATGGCTTCTTTTATTCTACAAGAGAAAATATAGAAAGAGAAACAACATTGTCGCCTTTTCAACAAAGACAAGCCTTAAAGAAACTTACAGAAATGGGATTAGTAGAAATTTTGGAGAAAGATATGCCTAAAAAGACATATTATAAAGTTGATGAGGAAAAAGTTTATAAATTTTTATTAGAAACTGATTTAAATCTTACAGAAGTAAAAAAATTTAACGACAAGACATCAAATAATTTAACATCAAGTGATGAAAAAATTAAACATAAAGAGGTTGAAAAATTAGATATAAATAATAATAAAAAAAATAATAATAAAAAAAATAATAATATCTTATCTAATCTAATTACAGGAGAAACAGAACAAAAAGAAGAGATGGGATATGAGGAGATTTTCAAACAAAATATTGAATATGATATTTTAGTGCAAGATATCAAAAACAAAGAATTGATTAAAAACATTACTGATATTGCAGTTGAAACACTAAATACAACAAAGACAAAAATATATATAAATAGTGAGCCAAAATCAATAGAGATAGTCCGAAGTCAGCTACTAAAATTAAATCCTATGCATATTCAATATGTTATGAATTGCTTACAACAGAATACGAAAGATGTAAAAAGCATTAAGTCGTATATTTTGACAAGTTTATACAATGCAGTAAATACAATGGAAATAGATACAACATTGCAAGTTGCAAAAATAATGAATAATTAATCCTTTACTATAATTTTAAATAGTAAAGGTTATTTTTTTGGGAGGTAAAATTATGGTATGTAAAAAAATTGATTTTATAGATATAGAATTAGAGGAAACAGTAAAAGGCTATATGATAATAGCAGAAGATGAAATGATAGTTATATATGATGGTTATAATAAACAAGGATTTAAGAAATTTAATAACACAGAAGAAATTGCACAAGAATTGATACACACAATAGAAAAACTAACTATAACAGAAGAAATGTTAGATGAAGAAATACAGAAAAATGAGGAATATGAAGAAATATTAAATAGTGTATTTGAAAATAAATAGTTGGAGGTGTATATGCATAATTCCAAAATTATTCATATAGTTGAGGAACATTTATATACTTACTATTCAACAGATATGGAGATTAGAGAGATTAAAGAGAAATATTCTATTACAGACAAAGATATAAATTCGTGGATTAAAAGTAAAGGCAAAATAAATAGAGGGGTTGAAATAATGGCTTTAAAGAATATTGAAATGCAAGAGGAAATATATAATAAAATTCAATGGAAATTACTTATTAGCAAAATATTAGAATATTATAAAAAAAATGAACCAGATAAATACTTATATATAAAATTAAGGTATTTTGATAAATGTTCAACAACAAAAATAGAAACAAAAATGGCAATATGTAGAGCAACACAAGCTAGACTAAAATCAGATATAGTATATTATATAGCATTATTTGCAGTAAAAGAAAATTTAATTAAAATGTAGATTGTTTAAACAAATTGTTTAAACAAAAAGTTTAAACAAAATGTTAGAACAAAATTTGCAAAATATATGTTATAATAAGTATAGTGGAAGTTCACAGATTGATCTTCCACTAATTTTTTTGAAAAAAATATCAATTTGGTTAGACTTATATATATAGTACCTATTATAATATATATAGATACTAGTATTAAGGTCTATTCACTTTTGGGAAAGGAGGAAAAAGTGGGTAGAAAAGAAAATTTGAATAAAGCAAAAGAGATATATGAAAATATAATGCAAGAAATTAGTAGTGATAAAAACAAATGGAAAGAGTTTTTAGAGTTTTCATCAAAATTTTATAAGTATTCTTTTACAGAAAATCTACTAATGTTTGGACAAAATAAAGATGTAACAATGTGTGCAACATTGGAAGAATGGAATTCTATCGGAAGATGGATTAAGCCACATTCAACAAGTTTAAAGATATTAAGGGATACAGATAATGATGTTCAATTAGATTATGTTTTTGATGTAAAAGACACCTATGCAAGACGAGATATACCGAATGCCTATACAGACCAAAAACTACAAATTTTCAAGTGGAAAGCAACAGAGCAAGAGGTTGTTCAAATATTAAAGAACTATCTGAATTATGAGGATGTAGAAACATTAGAAAACATAGTTATAAAATATATTGCAACAGAATTAGATAATAGTGAATTATTACTTAATTTAAGTGATGAAGAAGAAATGCAAGTATTAAAGCCAGAATTTTTAGAAATTCTTGCAAAGAGTACAACATATCAAGTAGCAAATAGATGTGGAATAAAATTATCAGACACAAAAGATTTATTTACAGACTATGAGGCAATGGCAAATCCTATTGCAATAAACATACTAGGAAATTGTGTAAGTCATTTCTCATCAGAGTTACTAAAAATAATTGAATATAAAATAAAACAAATAAAAAAGGAGGAATTAAAATATGGCACTAGGCAAATATGGAATAATAATCAAGAAGAATCTAAAAGAACTATATCCAATGAGGTACAGCGAACTAACGATACAAGCAACATTGATGGAGAAATTAGAGGAGAGAGAACAAGAAATTTTGAAACAGAAAGAGATAATAGAGCAACAAGTGAAAGAACAAAATCCAGCACCAAAGACGAACGAGTTTATAGTGATGGCAAGATACAATCAGATGATAGAAAGTCTAGTAGAGGAATTATTACAGCCAATGCTGGAGGAGAAAATCTAAAAGATAACGAGGGAGTAGAACAAAAAACTACTCCTTTTTCTATGCCTATAAATACAGTTCCAGAAGAACTTATTACTAAAATTTTATCAAATGGAGGAAATACAGAAGGCTCACTAGATAATATAAAAAATATTTTAAGTGATGATACACTAGATATAAAAGAACAAATACCACTAATAAAAAATGAGTATAATAATTCTGGCGAAGGTGTTCCAAAAGAGTATAGCTGGATAGGAAAGCCAAAAGGACTGGAAATAACAGATTTAAAAACAAATGCAACAGTAGTATTAACTTGGGCTGATGTAGTAAAAAGAACAAAAAGCATATTAGGACTAAGTAATGAACAATTAGGATTTGAAACTCTTTTTAATTTATCATATAAACAAAATGATATTGTAGAAAAAGAAGATAATTCAAAATATGATTTTGTTAAAGATTTAATTGGTAAAAAAATATTTTTAGAAGATAGAGAATATCAAGTAAGTAAATTAAATATAGAGTCAAAAGAAATTGAATTATATGACCAAAGTATAAAAGGTTGGTATCCTATTTTTCGTTCTATGAATTTAGATGAGTTTGTATTGCAATATACAAATTCTAATGCTGAAAAGCAAATTGAAGATGAAGTTATAGAAAATAAAATTAACTATAAGGTAGATTCAAATGAGCCAGAAAAAAGAAATCTAGTACAAAGAGCAAATGATAATATAAATGCAATAAAACTATTAAATCAAATAGAAAGTGAAAATAGACTAGCAACAGCAGAAGAACAGCAAGAACTTGCAAAATTTACTGGTTGGGGTGGCTTATCAAAAGTATTTAGTAATAATAAAGAATGGGAAGAACAACAAAGTGAATTAAAAGCACTCTTAACAGAAGAAGAATTTGAAGATGCAAAAGGAAGTACATTAAATGCCTTTTATACAAATTCTATGATAATAAATAATATGTATTTAGGATTATTAAGACTAGGGTTTAGAGGTGGCAATATATTAGAGCCATCAGCACGGAATAGGTAATTTTATAGGAAATTTACCCCAAGAATTATCTAAAAGTAAATTTACTGCAATAGAATTAGATAGTATTACAGGAAGAATATTAAAACAATTATATCAAAAAGAAAATGTGCATATAAATGCTTTTCAAAAAGTAGAACTAGAAGATAATTTTTATGATGTAGCAATTTCAAATGTGCCTTTTGGAAATCATCCTGTCTTTGATAAAAGATATAATAAAGAAAATTTTAAAATACACGATTACTTTTTTGCAAAAGCACTAGATAAAGTAAGGACAAATGGAATAGTTGCATTTATTACTACAAAAGGTACTATGGACAAAATGTCTAGTAATGTAAGAGAATATATAGCAAAAAGGGCAAATCTTTTAGGTGCAATAAGACTTCCTACAAACTCTTTTGCAAATACAGATGTAACAACAGATATAATCTTTTTACAAAAAAGAGAACAGATTAGAGAAGAATTACCTAGTTGGGTAAAAACAGAAGAATATGACGAAGGTATAAACATAAATAAATACTTTATAGACCATCCAGAAATGGTAATGGGGGAATTTCACAAAGTTTCAAATCAATATGGAAAGTTTGACTTTGATGTAGTAAATAAAGATGGAAACTTAAATGAAATGTTAGAGGAGGCAATAAACAAGTTACCACACAATATATTCAAACAAGAAGAAATAAGTATTGAAAACAAAGAAGATAAAGTAATTCCAGCAATAGAGGGTGTAAAAGATTTTAGTTATACATTAGTAAACGATAAAATATATTACAGAGAAAATTCTGTAATGAGAGAAAAATCTAATGATGGAATTATAGCAGAAAGAATAAAAGGCTTAATAAAAGTCAGAGAAACATTGAGTGAGTTAATAGACAAGCAATGTCAAGATGTAGAAGATTACGAAATAGAGCCATATACAGAAAAATTAAACAAAGTATATGATGATTTTGTTAAGAAATATGGTTATTTAAGTAATAATGCAAATAAGAAAGCCTTTGGAGATGATAGTGAATATCCTTTACTAACAGCACTAGAAGAATATAATGAAGAAACAAAAGAATACAAAAAAAGAGATATATTTTATAAAAGAACTATTCAGCCATATAAAGAAATAACGCATACAGAAACAGCAGATGAGGCTCTAATTGCATCACTTAATCAAATTGGAAAAGTAGATATAAAATATATAAGTAATTTGTGCAATAAAGATATAGAAACAGTTATTGAAGATTTAAAAGGTAAAATATATAGAAATCCTATAAAAGTAAAAAATATAATACCAGATGATATAACAAAAGGTTGGGAAACAGCAGAGGAATATTTAAGTGGATATGTAGTAGATAAATTAGCACAAGCAGAGGCTTTTGCAAAAGAAAATGAAATGTATTTAGAAAATGTAAGAGCATTAAAAGAAATACAGCCAGTAAAATTAGAGGCAAGTGATATAGAAATAAATTTAGGTGCTACTTGGATACCATCTGAATTTATTACACAATTTGCAAAAGAAACTTTAAAAATTCAAGATAGTTATTATAGCAGTAGATATGATTTTGAAATTTCATATAATAAAAGACTTTCAAAGTGGTTAGTAGAAAATAAAACATATAACAGTAATATTGAAAATACACAAATATATGGAACAAAGAGAGTTAGTGGTATTGACCTACTAGAAGATACGCTTAATTTAAAAAATACAACAATATATGACCCAGACCCAAAAGACCCAGAAGGTAAAAAAAGAATAGTAAACAAAAAGGAAACAATACTTGCAAGAGAAAAACAAGAGGCACTAAAAGAGAGATTTAAAAATTGGATTTTTGAAGATAGTGAAAGGCGAGATGTTGTAGTAAATTTATACAACAAGCAATTTAATCGTATAAAATTAAGAGAATATGATGGAAGTTATTTAGCATTGCCTAATATGTCAAATTTAATAACATTAAAGCAACATCAAAAAAATGCAATAGCTAGAATTTTATACAGTAAAGATAATACCCTCTTAGCACATTGTGTGGGTGCTGGTAAAACATTTGAAATGGTTGCAAGTTGTATGGAACTTCGTAGATTAGGAATAGCAAGAAAACCTTTAATAGCAGTACCGAATCATTTAGTAGAAGATTGGGGGAAAGAATTTTACAAATTATATCCCAATGCGAAGATATTAGTTGCAACAAAAAAAGATTTTCAAAAAGATAGAAGGCAAAGGTTAGTTTCAAAAATAGCAACAGGAGATTACGATGCAGTAATTATGGCTCATAGTAGTTTTGAAAAAATACCAGTAAGTAAAGAAACACAGAAAAAATTTATAAGTAATGAAATAGAACAAATAGAAAGAGCATTAGCAAGTGCAAAGACAGAGGGAGGAAAAGAAAGAACAGTATTACAATTAGAAACAGCTAAAAAAAATGCAGAGAAAAGGCTAGAAGAACTTTTAAATAGTAAAGTTAAAGATGATGTAATAGACTTTGAAAAATTAGGTGTAGATTATCTTTTCGTAGATGAGGCACATAATTATAAAAATTTATATACATATACAAAGATGAGTAATATTGCAGGAGTACAACATACAAGAAGTCAAAAAGCTACAGATATGTTTATGAAAACACAATATTTATTGGAAAAGAATAATGGAAAAGGAGTTGTGTTTGCAACTGGTACACCAGTAAGCAATTCTATGTCGGAATTATATACAATGCAGAGGTATTTACAGCCTAAAACATTAGAAGATATGGGACTATATAATTTTGATGATTGGGCAAGTACATTTGGAGAGGTTGTATCAAGTTTTGAATTAGCACCAGATGGAAGTGGTTACAGAGTACAAGAAAGATTTAGTAAATTTAATAATATACCAGAACTTATGAATATGTTTCGTGAGGTGGCAGATATTCAAACACCAGATATGCTTAAATTACCAGTTCCAGCATTAAAAAATAATCAATATAATGTTGTAAGTAGTGAATCAACAAAAGACCTTCAAGAGTTCACAGAAACATTAGTAAAGAGGTCAGAGGCAATAAAAAATGGGGGAGTTGACCCTAGAAAAGATAATATGTTGAATATTACTAACGAAGGGAAAAAAGCGGCACTCGATATGAGATTAATCAATGAGATGTATGATGATATTACTACAAGCAAAGTTAATAAAGCAGTAGACAATATATATAAAATATATCAAGAGAGTGCAGATGTAAAAGGAACACAACTTGTTTTTTGTGATATGTCCACACCAACCAAAATTAGTGGAAAATATGATGTGTATAATGATATAAGAAACAAGTTAATAGAAAAAGGTGTAAGA
>CALXVA010000014.1 GCA_944391835.1 uncultured Clostridia bacterium
TAAAGTTATCAAATTGCAACCAAATTTGTGTATTTTCTGTGAATTACCTTGATTTTTTCCACAAATTATTATAGAATAATAGCCATAAAATAGGATGATTTTGCTTAAAATAAATTAACATATTCTATATCAATAAACCTAAAATTTGTTGCAAAGCAAAAGCAACTATGAAAGGATGATACTAAGGTTGAAAAAAGATAAGAAAACAAATGTATATAAGTTAAACGATAATAGAAAATTTAGTAAAGTAAAAAAAATATTTAACATAAATGATAGATTGGGAAGAATGCTAATAGTTTTCTTTATAGTTTTTATAATGCTTATTGGAAGACTTGCGTGGCTACAAATTGTGCAAGGAGCAGATTTAACAGAACAAATGAATAGACAACTAACAGCAAGCAAAACTATAAGCCCAAAAAGAGGAACTATATATGATTCTACAGGAAAGGCATTGGCAATAAGTGCACAAGTAGATACTGTAAGTATAGACCCAACCAAAATAGTAGTTGAAGATGAAAATGGTGATATAGACGAAGCTAAAACTAAAACTCTTAAAGAAACAGTAGCTAAAGAATTTTCTGAAATATTTGATTTGGATTATGAAGAAACATTAGAAAAGGTATCTAGAACTGATACTTCAAACGTGACAATAGCAAGAAAAGTAGAAAATGATAAAATAACACAACTAGAAACTTGGATGGAGGATAATGAAATATATAGTGGAATAAATATAGATGAAGACACAAAGAGATATTATCCTTATGACAATTTAGCATCTAATTTAATTGGATTTTGTGGTACAGATAACCAGGGACTATGGGGATTAGAACTGAAATGGAATGATATTTTGACAGGAACTCCTGGTAGAGTTACATCTGCACAAGATGCAGTCCAAGATTTAATACCCTATGAAGATGAGACTTATATTGCACCACAAAATGGAAATGACATAACTTTAACCATTGACGCAAACATTCAACAAATTGCAGAGAAATATTTAAAACAAGCATGTGAAGAAAATGAATGTGAAGAAGGTGGAAATGTTATAATAATGGATCCTGATACAGGAGACATTTTAGCAATGGCAACATATCCAGATTATAACTTAAACGATCCATATACATTAGACTTTGTTCCAGAAAATGTATGGAAAGATATGTCTGGAGATGAGCAGTATGCTTTACAACAACAAACATGGAACAACAGAGCAATATCATATACTTATGAACCTGGTTCAGTATTTAAAATAGTTACTGCAGCTGCTGGCTTGGAAGAAGGGCTTGCAGATGCAGATACGCAAAATGTTTATCACTGTGAGGGACATGAAATTATAGATGGAGTACAGATAAACTGTTCTGATACCTCAGGACATGGTGATTTAAGCTTAAGAGATGCACTAAAATATTCATGCAACCCAGCATTTATGCAATTAGGAAAAAAAGTAGGAGCAGCTACTTTGTATAGATATTATGATGCATTTGGACTTTTTGATTATACTAATTTCGCAGATATAGGAGATTCTGGAAGTTCAGGAGAATCAAATAGCATATTTTGGGACTTAGATAATGTAGGAAGCATTGAACTAGCTACAATGTCTTTTGGACAGAGATTTAAAATAACACCACTTCAAATGATTTCGGCAGTTGCAGCAGTTGCAAATGACGGAAAACTTATGCAACCAAGAATTGCTAAAGAAATAAAAAATACAGATACAGGAGCAATAACAACAATAGAACCTGTAGAAGTTAGACAAGTAATATCAAAGGAAACAGCAGATACATTATTAGACATGTTAGAAACTGTTGTAGATAGTGGCACAGGAAGCTATGCACAAGTAAAGGGATATACTATAGCTGGAAAAACAGGAACTTCTGAAGCAGATTACTCAGACTCAAATTCAGTAAAAGTATCTTCTTTTGCTGCAATTACTCCAGTTGAAAGTCCTGAATTGGTTATATTATTAACATTATATGGCCCACAAGGAGATTCAACAGGAGGAGGTACTATAGCAGCACCAGTAGTAGCACAAATTCTATCAGAAGTACTACCATATTTAGAAATCCCTTCAAACTCAACAGATAGTGAAATGGAAACAACAACTTTATCAAATGTAGTAAATAAAACAGTGGGAGAAGCTAAAAGAATATTAGAAAAACAAGGATTTGAATGTATAACCTCAGCCTCTGATGATGAAATTGTAAGTAATCAAATGCCTGTAGCAGGTACAGCTCTAATAGAAGATTCTATAGTAAAATTATATACAGAAGACAATGATACAAGAGTATCTCAAACAGTACCAAACTTGAAAGGAATGTCACTGTCAGAAGCAAAAGCAGCTTTGAAAAATAAAAATCTCAATATAAAATATTCTGGAACAGGTAAAGTAACTAGCCAAGATATGATAGCAGACTCAAAAGTGGAAGAAGGAACAGTTATAACAGTTGTATTAAAAGAAGAGATTGATGAATAAAATAGAGGAGACGTATATGAGTAGTTTAGAAGAAACTAAATATATATTAAAAAAATATAACATAAGGGCAAATAAGAAACTTGGACAGAATTTTTTAATAGATGATGACGCTATAAATAAAATAGTTTCATCAGCTAAAATCAATAAAGATGATTTAGTTATTGAAATTGGTCCAGGACTTGGAACACTTACTTCTAAACTACTAGAGAAAGCAAGAAGAGTTATAGCGATAGAGTTAGATGAAAAAATGATTAAGATATTAACAGATAGATTTAAGCTATATAACAATTTTACTCTAATTAATGAGGACATACTTAAGGTCAATTTAAAGCAGTTAATTTCTAATAATATAGAAATTGGAAAAGCAAAAATAGTAGCAAATCTTCCTTATTATATAACTACTCCTATAATTATGAAACTTCTTGAAGATAAGCTAAACATTGAGAGCATTACTGTTATGGTACAGAAAGAAGTGGCAGATAGAATAGTAGAAGTCCCTGGAGGAAAGCTTTCAGGAGCCATTACATATAGTGTAAACTATTATGCAGAAACGGAAGAAATAGTTTTGGTAGGAAAAGAAAGTTTTATACCATCTCCAGAGGTGGATTCTAAAGTTATAAAACTAAAAATAAGAAATGTGCCACCAGTAAATGTAAAAAATGAGGAGATGTTCTTTAAAGTTATAAAAGCAAGTTTTATGCAAAGAAGAAAAACACTAATAAATGGTCTAACAAATTCAGGCATAATACAGGACAAGAAAAAATTAGAGCAAATTATTAAACAAATGAACCTAAATTTAGAAATAAG
Organism: uncultured Clostridia bacterium; assembly: GCA_944391835.1. GTDB lineage: Bacteria > Bacillota > Clostridia > TANB77 > CAG-508 > CALXVA01. The sequence goes on from CALXVA010000014.1 coordinate 3,278, forward strand.
GGGAGAAAAATTAAGTCTAGAACAATTTGCAGAATTATCAAATATAATTACAGAAAGTATTTGAAAATATACAAATTTATGATATAATATTTTATGTAAATGTTTTTGTATAGAGATATAAAAAATAGAAAAGGAGGATTTTAAGTTGAATCAAATTTTAGTTACTGAAAAATTATATGTTACACCAGAACTAAAAAGAAAAAAGAAAATGTATAAAGTACAATTCTTTATATCTGTTTTCTTGATATGCCTATTATCCTCATATTATATATATGCAGAATACGATAGAAACAAAAGTGAAGAAGTGTCACAATTTTTACTTTCGGAGGTTAGAACTACGGAAGATGACACGACAAAAAAGTCAACCCAAAATGATGCTTTGATAATAGTGCTAAACGAAAATGAATCAGAACAAGTAGAACAAGAAAGTGTTAGTACAAACGAAATTATAAGTAATACAACAGTAGATGGAGTTACATATACAACAGAAGCAATTATAACAATACCAAAAATAGATATAACGTATCCTGTGTTATCAGAAACTTCTGATGAATTGCTTTCAATTTCTGTTAATAGATACTGGCCAAAACTAGATAAATTAAAGCCAAATGAAGTTGGAAATTATTGTATAGTTGGACATAACTACAGAAATGGTAAAATGTTTGGTAGATTAAATGAGTTAGTAAATGGAGACATAGTAGTTCTTGAAGATATGACAGGAAGAAAAGTGCAATATGCGGTATATAATACATATATTGTAAATCCAGATGATACTAGTTGTACTAGTCAATTAGCAAATGGAAAACCATTAACACGTAGAGAACTTACGTTAATAACTTGTACAAATTACGGAACACAAAGACTAGTTGTAAAATGTCGAGAAGTATAAAAAATAAAAAAGAAAGTTACTTGGCAGAGTTAATTTCTGAAACAGATAAAATGGATGTCATTTGCATCACTGAGATAACCAAAGATAGTCTAACCTTGTCACATAGAAAAAATGTATGTTAGTGAAAGCTTTACTTTCACTAACATACATTTTTTTAATCTAAATAATTTCATTTTTTATAGTCTGTATTAAGTTTGGCATATCTATTTCTTCATTAGCAAACTGTTTAAATAAAGTAACATCTTCATCTGAAATAGCCATACCTTCTATTGCTAAATCATTTTTTATATTATCTATATCAAAATTGAAAATCTCCTCATTAAACATTTTTCTAACCTCCAAAATTTATTTTTCTCATAACCAACCCACATATATATTATACCACAAAACTGGGCAAAAGTCCAGCCATTTCTAAGAAAAAATGAATTTTCGTGGACAAAAGGGACACTCAATTTTGTCCACACTTTAAATAATAAATATTATATGTTAAAGTAAATGCGTGGACAAAATTGAGTATCCCTTTTGTCCACGGCTAATTCTCCAAGCATTGAAAAATTAACTTGGCTAAATCCGAAGTGTTAACAATTGATTTTATGCTGGCGCTTAAAAAGTCACTAGGAGAAACTTTGCTTAAATTTAAAATGTATCCATTTTTTAATGCTAATTCTCTAATAAATTCCCTTGTGGTCCTTCCATTTCCTTCTCTATAAGGATGAAGAACATTTAATTCAGATAAGTAATATGCAAGTCTTTCAGCAAGTTTTTCTTTAGACAAATTGCTCAAATAATTTTCATCTTTTAGTTGTTTCATCAGTTTTTGAAGTTCGGGCTCAATGTATTCATATTCTGCAAATCTGAAAATACCTTTAGCTATATTTTCATTTCTGTATTTACCAGCAAAAGGGTAAATATCTTCAAAAAGATATGTGTGTATTTTATTAAGATGTTCAGAATCAAAATTACCAATTATTCCTTTTTGACGCAAAGCAAGAAGTTTAGCAGCAGTAATTCTTGCTTCATATTTCTGTAAAAGCTTTTCGTCGTGTATATCAAGTTTATTTATTAAAACGTTACTGTCTTTATAGCAATAGTTTGAATTTCGCTTTTCATATAAATCTTCTCCCATTATAGCCTCCATTCGAGATAATTGTTTCTAACAAAAATTCATTAAATAGCTTTTATTAATCTACTATAATAATAAAAGTTAAAAAAATTATATCATACATACATAAAAAGATACAATATATTTTGTTCTTAACAGCGATAAAGATTAAACTTTCTTTTTTGTTTAGAATTTATTTTATATTAGAAATCTTTTTGATTTATTCTTAAGAAGAGGAATGCAAAATTTTATGTCGAATATAATAATTAGAACAATAATGCAAAAGAGGAGCAATATGAATACACAAGATTTAAGAAAAATATTAGAAGAATCCAAAAATAAATTTAACATATTTGCAGATAGAAGTGTACTAGCACAATATAGTTTAACTGTTGCAGATTTACTACAATTAGTTAAAGATTTTCTAAGTGATGAAGAAAAGGGACAATTATTTGAACTAGAGCATTTTAAAAAATTGCCCTCACATGTACGATGTCGTATATTACAAGAAATTTCAAATAGTGAAATTAAACTTGCAGTACTTGAAAATCCAAGTGCTGTATCTGATTTAGAAACTCATCATACTCTAAATGTAATTCAATCACTAGATAGTAACAGTAAACTAAAAATACTTTATAATTCAAAATTTTTAGAAGAACATGAGATAAAAAATTATGATATTAACAAAATAGTCAGTGGATTAGATGATGACGCAAAATTAACCATTATTACCGATACAAGGTTTGCTAAAGATGAATTACATTTAAAAGATTACCAAATTGTAGACGCTATATGCAGTTTACAGAGCGAAGAAGCAAAACTCCAACTAATAGATAGATATGACTTTAAAAAATATCAAATAATGGATATATTAAAAACCTTTTCCGACAAAGGCAAAGAACCAATAATTTTAAATAATAAATATGGTTTAGAACGAAATCACTTAGTAGATATTATTGCTACATTAAGTAGTGATTCTTTAATTCAATTTATTAGAGACAATAAAAAATTTATGGAGCAAAATGGTATTACACCATATCGTATTTCTAAACGTCTTAGTAAGGATGAACAATTAGAATTTACATCAAGAATTGAAGAAATGGGATTGAGCTTAAAAGAAAAAAGACAGGTTTTTGCAATGTTAGGCCAAGAAGCAAAGAATGAAATTGATGTAGCTAAACTTCCAGAAGTATATAGAACAGCTGTAGAGATGCAAACCGAAAATGATTCAACAAATTATGCTACTTTGGGCAAAATAAAGTTAGATTTTAGTAAAGATCTGGAGCTATACAAAGGATTAGATGAACTAATATACCTAAATCCAATGGAAATTTCTGTCGAACATAGAGACAAAATATTAGAACTATGTAGAATTTGTCCAGAAATAAAAATAGGTGATGATTTGGGTTTGGGCTACTCTACAGCACAAGAATATATAAATGCCGAAATGTGGATAGCATCTGTTTTTAAAGAAATGGACGAAAATTGGAGTAGTATACAAAAGATTGCATATATAGATAATGCAATAGGCAAAAAAATTAGTTATAGTCCAGACTTCGATACAGAGGTTTTTAATCCAAACGATTCACGAGCATTATGGAAAATTATAGATTCAGGCTATGGAGTATGCAATGGAATTGCACAGGTTGAAAAATATATGCTTGGGCAAATAGGAGTTGAAGCCGAAATGGCTTCTGGGATAAACCATTCCTTCTTGAAATTAAAGAATGTAGAATTACCAAATCCAGATGGAACTAAAAGTATAGGAGACACAATATTAGACCCTACTTGGAATTTAATGATGCAAAGGTATGGCGCAAAGCCAGGTAATTTTTGCAAAAGCTATGCAGAAATAAGAAAAAATGATATTGATGCAAATAGAATAGATAGAGCATGTCATAAAAACGATGAGGAACTTGCTAGTGCAACCTTAAATTTAGATGATAAGTGTTTAAGAAGTATATATACAAGCATTGGACTTGCAGACAAAGAAGGTAAATTTCCAATACAAGTTCTTTTTAACAAATGCAAAAGTATAGATGATTTGGGGCTTCCAGCAAAAGAAGAATTAAAAAGACAATTAGAAGAGCTTAAAGAATATTATCCAGATTTTGCAAAGTGCCAAAATTCTACAATAGGAATTTTGCGATGTGTTGCTTTAAATCAGAAAAATTTGCAGTTTAATAGATGTGTTGTTAATAGAGTATATGCACGTGATGATTCAAGTAAAAGGCCTGTTTTATATGTGTATGCTGATTTACCAGAAGCAGGAAAGCAATTTTATTTTGTAGACACACAAAGAGGAGAATTTATAGAAACTACACAAAAAGAATTCGAAGCAAAATTTGAATGCTACGAAATGGACTTGGAAAAAACAGAAGGACACAGACCTTGGGAAGATAAAGCAGAAATAAATAAACAGGATGAATTAGAGCACAGTTCAGGCAAGGTGGTAGCACAGGAAGGAGAAGAAAGGTAAGGCAAAAGTAAAATCAAAACATACCATTATAGATGTATATTAGAACGATGATAGAAAGGACTGATATTAAAAATGAATATTTTAGATAGTATAATTTCATTTTTTAAAAATATATTTAATAAAAAAGAGAATATAAAAATGCTTGAAGCTCCTATAGAACCAATTAAAAATGAAGCAAAAAGAGAATTTGTAAATTCTTTAAAAGTACATATAGAGAAAAAAGAAAAGCAAAAAGTTGAAACTTTAATTTGCTTAGGAGATGGCTTAGGAATTCAAAGTAAAATCGAGGCTTAAAATAAAATGTAAAGCTCTGAATATTTTCAGCGATTTACTAGAGAAAATTTATATGCACATTTATTATTAAGTGGCTAAATTCAAGTAACAAAAAAATAATCTTCTCATAATATATAGAAACAATATAATTATGGAGGATTATTTTTTATGGCAAAGATAATTGTATTTAATAATGATACTGACCGAATGGAAACATATTATAGGGGAGAAAATGAGCCAATGCCATATAATACAAATGGAACATTAAGAGTAAGAGAGTTTAGAGGCTCAAGTGGATCTCCAACCTTATGGACAACCAAAAGAACTATGCAAAGCTGGAATAGTCAACGATACATTTATGGCTCTGCCATTCCTGTGGGCTTTGCATTTAAAAGACCTTGGGAAGGTGGACACGGAAATCAGAGTCAACATTATGCTGGTGTAGCATTTGATGTAGGGCAAAGACTTAGCCAAACTCAAAGAACTAGACTGTGGAGTTCTGCAAATAATTCCGGAGTATGGAGTTATGTAGAACCTATTTCATTAACACCAACTTGGGTGCATTTTGATAAAAGATTCGGAACACCAGCATGTAGTACAGGAGGATTTCCACAATTAAAAAGAGGAAGTTTAAGTAACTATGTATTAATAGCACAAGATGATTTGAACACATTGGGGTATAGGACAGGTGGATTGGATGGAATATTTGGCTCAGCAACACAAGATGCAGTAAGACGTTACCAAGCATCAGTGGGCTTAACTGCCGATGGAATAGTGGGTTGTAACACTTGGAGGTCATTGCAAGAAGCCGTGGTTGGAACTGGAAGAACAAGTACAACTATTGACTAGAAGATAATTTCTAGTCGGCTTTTTATTAGAATTTGTGATTATATTTAGAAGTCAAAGAATGTTACTAGATAATGGCTTTTGTGTAAGTTTAGGTTCTGACTCTAGGTTATATGTATATTTAGAGAATTTTTTTGTTCCTTGGTGTCGCACCCTACTAATGATAAAAAGAAAAATAAATTTTTCTTTTTATCGCAGGAAAGGTGCTCCAAATCGCACTCGCTTCAAAGAAGCTCGTTTGGTCGCTTACGCGTCACTGCAAAAATTCTCTAAATATACATATAACCTAGGATTTTATTAGATTATTTTATGCAATCCATTATCTAGTAACAAAAAAATTAAAAAAAATTTACAAAAATACTTGCATTTTCTAAATACTTGTATTACAATTTAATCGAAGTGGAGAGAAGTGGTAGAAAGTGGTTTAAAAATGGAGTGAGGTGAAACAAAGTGCTTATAGGTGAATATGAACATTCTCTAGATGCAAAAGGCAGACTAATAATGCCAGCAAAGCTTAGAGAAGACTTGGGTGAAAAGTTCATAATAACAAAGGGACTTGATGGGTGCTTGTTTGGATTTTCACAAACAGAATGGACAAACTTCGAAGAAAAATTAAAAACACTTCCACTTACAAACAAAAACGCAAGAGATTTCGTAAGATTTTTCCTATCAGGAGCAACAGAATGCGAAATAGATAAACAAGGTAGATTTCTAATTGCTAGTAACTTAAGAGAGTATGCAGGAATGGAAAAAGAAATTGCAATAATCGGTGTAGGTACTAGAATTGAAATCTGGAACAAAGACAAATGGAAAAAATACAATAGTGATGAAAACATTTCAGCTGATGAAATTGCGGAAAACATGACAATGTTAGGTATATAACTTTTATTAAAAAGTTTATATAGAAACAAACTAAAGATAAAAAATTAATGAACAAAAGATGTTAATCCTCATTTGTTAACTAAAGATAAAGTATAAAATTTAAACTAAAGAAAAACTTAAGACCACAAAAGATAACTTAAACAAAAGATATTCTTTACAAAAGAAAAAAATAACAAATTACAAAAGATAAATTAAAAGAAAGATTAAAACAAAAGCTTTTATTAAACAAAAGATATTTTAATTCTCAAAAGATAAAATGTTGATTGTTTATACATAAATATTAACTAAGGATAAATTATTAATAAACCAAAGAAGAATAACAAACTAAAGAAAAAAATTACTAAAAAGTAATTTAAAGTGACACACAGTTGGTATATTTTTATACCAACTGATTGTGCTATAATGAAAATTTTGCTATGAGGTGTGCAATTTGGAGTTTAAACATAAACCAGTATTATTAAATGAAGTAATAGAAGGACTAAATATAAATCTAGATGGAATATATGTGGATGGTACTCTTCGGAGGAGCAGGTCATAGTGAAGAAATTTTAAAAAGATTATCAAAAAAAGGACTACTTATAGGAATAGACAGAGATGAAGAAGCTTTAGAAGCTGCTAAAAAGAAATTAGCAGAATATGAAAATGTAAAATATATCCATGGAAACCATGACGAAATAAATAATATATTATCTTCTATAGGAATAGAGAAAGTTGATGGAATTTTGTTAGACTTAGGAGTATCTTCATACCAGCTAGATGAAAGAAACAGAGGCTTTAGCTATATAGGAGATGCAAAGCTTGATATGAGAATGGATAAGACTCAAAAGCTAACAGCTGAAGATGTAGTAAATGAATACCCAGAAGAAAAGCTTGCAGATATTATATACAAATACGGCGAAGAAAGATTTTCTAGAGTAATTGCTAAAAATATATGCAACCAAAGAAAAGTAAAAAGAATAGAAACAACAGGAGAATTAGTAGAGATAATAAGAAATTCTATTCCAAAAGCAAAGCAAAATGATGGACATCCAGCTAAGAGAACCTTTCAAGCAATTAGAATAGAAGTAAATAACGAACTAGAGCCATTATATAACACTACATTAGAATCGATAAAGTTATTAAAAGAACATGGTAGATTAGCTATAATTACATTTCATTCCCTAGAAGATAGAAGTGTAAAAGAGGCATTTATAGAAGCTGAAGGTAGATGTACTTGTCCAAAAGATTTACCATATTGTGTGTGTGGATGCAAGTCTTATGGGAAAGTAATCACTAAAAAGCCAATCTTACCAAGCAAAGAAGAGCAAGAAGAAAACGCAAGAAGTAAGAGTGCAAAACTAAGGATATTTGAGAGGATATCGAAGAATAATTAGATAAAGCATAAACGTATCAATGCAGGGAAAAAATATATAAAGATAAAATAATTGAAAAAACTAACGGATAAGAAAAGAGGTGAAAATAACTTATGGCAAACTATAGGTATAATAGGTACCAATATGAAACTAGCCCAAGAAAAATAGAACCAGAATATGAACCAATAAAAACTCCATATTCAAATAAAAAGTCATCAACAGTAAAGAAAAAACAAGAAAAGGTTCAACCAAAAAAACATTTAAAAAGTCAAGTAAAAACAGTTGTATATATAGGCTTAATATTTGCTAGTTTAGTTGTTATAAGTTATAGAAATTCACAAATAAATGAAAGCTTTAATGAGAATGAAAAGCTAAAAACAAGTTTGGCAGCTATACAAAAGGAAAATGAACAACTAAGGGTAAATTTGGAAAACAGTTTAAATTTATCTAATATAGAACAAATAGCAGAAAAAAGATTAGGAATGCAAAAACTAGATAATAGTCAGAAAGTTTATGTAAGTTTAGACAAGCAAGACTATGTAGAACCAGCAAGCGAGGAAGTAGTTATGGAAGAAGAAAAAAGCTGGTTTGAACAATTACTTGATACTTTATTAGGAAGATAGAAGACTAAAATATGTGAGAATATTTTAGTCTTTTTTTTGTTGGTTTGAATACAATTATTTTAGAAATATTTTTACAAAAGAGTGCTAAGAAAAAATTTTATTTGCACTCCTCAGCTCAATACGAAGATTAAATAAATCTAAACTAATTTTATGGCACCCTTCCATCAAAGATGAACTCTTTCCATAAAATTAGTTAAGATTTTCTAAATCTTCTCCAATCACAGTTCGTCGTTTAATAAAACTTTTTCTTAACACTCTTTTAAATATGTAAGTATGGTGGTGTTTAAGAAGGGACGGTTTAGATATTATGAGGAAAGAGAGATTGAGGCAAAAGAAAAAGATAGATAAGCCACTAAAGCCTAGGTTTGATAAAACTGAAATAAATAAAATAAAAAAGGAGAAAAAGAATGTAGAGAACATAGAAAAATTAAAGAAGAAATTTGAGAATAAGCAAAATAAAAAATATAAAAAGCAAATTAAAGAAGCTAAAGAAGAGAAATTTAAGCAAGAGGGAAAAAATAGTGACATAAGTAGAAAAAAGAGAATGAAAATATGGCTTATATTAGTTATAATAGTATCCATCCTATTTATAATAAGGATTGCGTGGATACAATTTATTGAAGGAGATAGACTAAAACAAATGGCACTAGAGCAACAAAGTATTGATAGAGCAGTAAGTCCTAGAAGAGGAACAATATATGATGCTACAGGCAAAAATGTATTGGCCATAAGTAGTACAGTAAATACAATAACTGTTAATCCGAATAACATATCAAAAGAAAATAAAGAAAAGGTGGCAGAGGCTCTAACTAATATTTTTGATTTGGATTATGAAACTGTTTTAAAAAAAGTTAAGAAAAACAGTTCTATAGAAACTATTGCTAAAAGAGTAGATAAAGATAAGGCAGACGAACTAAGAATATGGATGGCAGACAACAATATTGAAGTCGGAATAAATATAGATGAAGATACAAAAAGATATTATCCATATAATAGCTTGGCATCGCAAGTAATAGGCTTTTGTGGTTCGGATAATCAAGGGTTAGACGGAATAGAAGCTATATATGAAGAAGAACTGCAAGGAGAAAAAGGAAGAATAACAAAGGTAACTGATGCAAACGGAGGAGAAATAGAAGGAGAGGGAGAAAATTATATACCAGCGACAGATGGAAATGATTTAGTGCTAAGTATTGATGCTACTATACAGGGAATTGCAGAAAAATATTTGAAAGAAGCTTGCATAGATAATGAGTGTACAGATGGTGGAAACATAATAGTAATGAATCCAAAAACTGGAGATATTTTAGCAATGGCAGGCTACCCAGATTACAACTTGAATGAACCGTACGAGGCAACAATAGAAGAATTAAAAGCTGGCTGGGATGACTTATCTGAAACAGAGCAAATACAAGAAATGCAAAAGGTTTGGAGAAACAAGGCTGTAGCAGATACGTATGAGCCAGGCTCTACTTTTAAACTGGTAACTGCGTCAGCTGCTTTAGAAGAAGGAATTACTACTACAGACAAGGAAGGAGAGTTCTGTTGCACGGGTGGAATTATCGTGGCAGGAGTTAGAATTAGTTGTTGGAGGTATTATAATCCACATGGCTCAGAAAGCTTAAGAGAGGCACTAAAAAATTCCTGCAATCCAGTATTTATAGGGTTAGGGCAAGAATTAGGAGTAAGCAAATATTATGACTATTTAGAAAAATTTGGCCTATTAAGGAGAACTGGAATAGACCTTCCAGGAGAAGCTGGAAGTATTTTCTTAAGTGAGGACAAAGTAGGACCTGTAGAACTTGCAACTATATCATTTGGGCAAAGATTTGAAATTACACCAATACAAATGATTACAGCAGTAAGTACCATAGCAAATAAAGGTGTGTATGTAAAACCTAGAATTGTAAAGCAAATAATAGATAGTGAAACAGGTGAGGTAACCAATATGCCTGTGGAAGAAGGAGAAAGAGTAATATCTGAAGAAACTGCAGAAGGCATACTTAGTATGATGGAAACAGTTGTTGCAGAAGGAACAGGAAAAAATGCACAGGTACAGGGATACTCTATAGGAGGTAAAACTGGTACATCAGAAGATGGAGTAAACACAGGAAAATACGTAACTTCATTTGTGGGAGTTGCACCAGTATCTGACCCAGAAGTTGTAGTATTAATTACATTATATAACCCAACAGGAGAAGGAGGACACCAAGGAGGTGGAGTTGCAGCACCAATAGGCTCACAAGTATTAGGTGAAGTGCTTCCATATTTAGAGGTGCAAAAAGATAATGTATCAGAAGAAGATGTAAAAATAGAAGTCGAAACACCTAATATAGTTGGAATGACAGTAGGAGAAGCTAAAAAAGAGCTTGAAAAATTAAATCTAGGAATAAGTTACGAAGAAACAGAAGAGGATATTTCAGATAAAATTATAACAAATCAAGTACCTACAAGTGGTGTAAAAATATATGAAGGCACAAATGTGGTGGTGGAGTATTAGTTACGGTCTAGATTAAAATAAAAATTCGATAAAAATAGTAACTAATACGAATCTAAAAGCAAGAAAAAATTGTCAAACTATGTACAAAAAGAAAAATTAGTTATATAATGTAAAAGGCGTATTTTAATTATAGTATAAATTACTTAATATAATATTCGTAAGGATTTATATTAAACAGAGAAAGATTAAAATAATCTAGCTCAGTGCCTTAGGAAAGGAATGAAATTAATTATGGAGTTAAAAAGTATCTTATCAGGATTAGAAGGGCTTAAAGTAAGAGGAAATCTTGATGTGAATGTTAAAGCAATAAAAAACAATTCTAAAACAGTAGAAGAAAATGATATGTTTGTTGCCATCAAAGGCTTTGATGATGACGGGCATAAGCATATAAAAGAAGCTATAGAAAATGGCGCAAAAGTAATACTTGCAGAGGAAGATAAAATAGATAAAAATATTATAAAAGAAATTCCAGAAGATATTGTTCTAATACTAACTAAGGATACCAGATATGCTCTAGCAATAGTTGCGTGCAATTTCTATAAAAATCCATCTAAAAAGATGAAACTAATAGGAGTTACAGGAACTAAGGGAAAAACAACAACTACATATATGATAAGAGATATACTAGAAAAACACGGAATAAAAGTGGGATTAATAGGAACAGTTGCCTCTTATGTTGGAGATAGAAAAATTGCAGATAACGAAAATACAACACCAGAAAGTTTAAAACTACAAGAAATATTCAGTAAAATGCTAGAAGAAAAGTGCGAAGCTGTGGTAATGGAAGTATCATCACAAAGCCTAAAATTAGAGAGAGTAGCTGGATGTGACTTTGATATAGGTGTATTTACTAATTTTGCAGAAGACCATATTAGTAGTAAAGAACATCCAGATATGGAAGATTATTTTAATTCAAAAGTTAAGCTATTTAAAATGTGTAAAAAGGGCTTTATAAATGCAGATGATGTGTATTCTATAATGCTTCCAAAACTAGTTCCAGAATGTCAATTTACATCTTATGGAATAGATAATCATTGTGATTTACTTGCAAAGGATATTACTGTAACAAATCAATATGCAGATTTTAAAGTAAAAATAGGAGACAAAAATGAAAGAGTAAAAGTATCTATTCCTGGAAGATTTAGTGTATACAATAGTTTAGCTGCAATAGCAGTAGCTATGCAATTCGGATGTAATAGTGAAGAAATAAAAGGAGCACTAGAAAATATTAGAGTACCTGGAAGAAGTGAGCTAGTAGACAACAAGCTTGGTTTAACAATTATGATAGATTATGCACACACTCCAGAAAGCTTAGAAAAAATATTATCAGCAGTAAAAATATATACAAAAGGAAGAGTTATTTCTGTATTTGGCTGTGGTGGAGATAGAGACAAAAATAAAAGACCAATGATGGGCGAGGTTTCTGGCAGAGTAGCAGATTACACAATTATTACCTCAGACAATCCAAGAACAGAAAATCCAGAAGAAATAGTAAAAGATATAGAAGAGGGAATAAAAAAGACAAACGGAAAATACGAGTGCATAGTAGATAGAAAAGAAGCAATAAGAAAAGCAATAAAAATGGCAAACAAAAGGGATATGATAGTGCTTGCAGGAAAAGGACACGAACAATATCAGGAAATAAATAAGAAGAGAGAGCCTTTTGATGAGAGTGAGATTGTTAATAACATAATTGAAGAGATGATGCAGTAGAAGATATTTTTTTCTACTGTAAATAAAGGGAGCCTGTCCCCAAACCCGACAGAAATGTCGGAAAAGAGCTTGTCCCTAAACACGACAAAGGAGGAAAATATATGCAATACCAAAATAAAATACTACTGCTGTCTTTTGTGGCAACTGTAGTATTGGCATTGATAATTATACCAATTTTAAGAAAACTAAAAGTAGGTCAGATTGAGAGAGAAGAAGGACCAAAATCCCATTTAAAAAAACAAGGAACACCAACAATGGGTGGAATAATAATGATTATAGTGCTATTAATAGTAGGCGCATTTCTATACATAGATTTTTCTAAAGACCAGCCAGATGTAGCTAATGCAATTTTACCATTAATAGGTGTATCTGTAGGATTTGGACTAATAGGATTTGTAGATGATTTTAAGAAATTATTTTTCAAAAACACAAAAGGTCTTAGCCCAAGAGCTAAAATGTTAGGACTCTTAATTGTTGCAGTAGCATATACTATAGTACTTACAAATGTATTTAACTTAGGAACAGATACATACATCCCATTTGTAAAAGAATATATTACACTACCTATATGGGTGTATATACCATTTGCAGTATTAGTAATGCTTGCAACTACAAATGCTATTAATCTAACTGATGGAATAGATGGACTATCTACAAGTGTTACTACAATTATAATTACTTGCTTAACAGTAATATCTGTGTTATTAGGAGTAAAAGAAGTAACAGCAGTAGGAGCAATATTAATAGGAGCTTGTTTAGGATTTTTACTATTCAATTTACATCCAGCAAAAGTAATGATGGGAGATACTGGCTCGCTTATGTTAGGTGGAGCAATAGCAGGTATTGCATTGTATTTAAAAATGCCATTACTACTATTAATTTTGGCTATTATACCAATAATAGAAACATTATCGGTAATGATACAAGTTACATATTATAAAAAAACAGGAAATCGAGTATTTAAAATGACACCTATACATCATCACTTTGAGTTGTCTGGGTGGAAAGAAAATAAAATAGTATCTGTATTTAGTTTAGTTACATTAGTTTTTTGTATAATTGGACTATTTGCAATATAGTTTGGAATATAATTGAGAAGAACTTAAGAATAAAAAACTTTCAATTCGGAAAGGATTGATTTATAGAATGCAAAATAAAACAAAAAGTGTAAATAAAGAGAAAAAGCGACAAGTGGATTTTTATTTAATAATAATTATATTAATTTTATTAGCCTTTGGAATAGTAATGGTTTTATCAGCAAGTGCTCCATCGGCACTAGCTGAAACTGGAAACAGCTATACATATTTTACCAGCCAATTACAATATGCTGCACTTGGGTTAGCAATTATGTGGTTTGTATCAAAAATAGACTATCACATATATCTAAAATTTTATAAGCTAATATATGCTTTTTCTGTTTTAATATTATTGCTAGTTCTAATTCCTGGAATAGGAGCAGAAGGTGGAGGAGCTACAAGATGGGTGGATTTTGGATTTATTAGTTTCCAACCATCAGAAATTACAAAAGTTGGTCTAATAATGGGATTAGCCGGGTATTTAACAGAGTATAAAGACGAGCTAAAAAAATTTGGAAAAGGTTTCATAGTACCTTTAGCAATGGTAGGAGTACCAGTATTAATTGCACTAGTTATTCAAAACCACTTAAGTGTTGGTATTGTAATGACATTAATAACTTTTGTTATGATGATAGTTGCAGGTTGTAGGTTACTATATTTTATAGCTAGTGGTGCGATAGTTGGAGGAATAGGAGGAACAGCTTTAGCCGTATACTTAGCTACTGCTGGAGATGCAGCATCGGAGTCGAGTTTTAGATTTAGTAGAATACTTACTTTTTTAGATCCTTGGCAAGATGCAACAGGAACAGGCTGGCAAACTATACAAGGCTTATATGCTATAGGTTCAGGAGGACTATTTGGAGTTGGATTAGGAGAAAGTAAGCAAAAGTACTTATATGTTTCAGAACCACAAAACGATTTTATATTTGCAATATTAGCAGAAGAACTTGGCTTCGTAGGTTGTGTAGTAGTAATTTTATTATTTGCACTATTTATATGGAGAGGCATACTAATAGCAATGAAAGCTAAAGATATGTTCGGAAGCTTACTTGCAACCGGAATTACTGCACTTGTAATGATACAAGTAGCATTAAACATAGCAGTTGTAACTAACTCTATACCAAATACAGGAATTTCATTACCTTTCTTTAGTGCAGGAGGTACAGCACTTATAATTTTACTAGCTATGTGTGGAATACTACTTAACATTTCTAAATCTAGGGTGAAAGAGTAGTATTGGAAAAATGATATAATCAACGTCGAATTTGGGATTTTCTCCTTACCATTGTAACCTAAATAGTTACGAACAAATGAGAAAAAGGTCTAATTCGTTTTGATTTATTTTTAACATTAAAACCAATCTAAGAAAGGAGCGATAGCAAAAAATGAGAGCTATAATTTCAGCAGCAGGAACTGGTGGGCATATAAATCCAGGTATTGCAATAGCAAATAAAATAATGGAAAAAGAAAAAGACTCAGAAATTATATTTATAGGAACTAATAGAGGCTTAGAAAACGACTTAGTTCCAAGAGCTGGGTATGACTTAAAAACAATAAATGCACACGGACTTGAAAGAAAACTAAGCATTCAAAATTTAAAAAATCTGTTTGAAACATATAAATCTATAGGAGAAGCAAAAAAAATTATACAAGAATTTAAACCAGATGTATTAATAGGAACTGGTGGCTATATTTGTGTACCTACAGTAATGGCAGCAAGGAAAATGGGAATTCCAGTAGTTTTACACGAAAGTAATGCATTTCCAGGAATAGCAGTAAAATTATTTAAAAAGAAAGCTAATAAAATATTAGTAGGTTTTAAAGACGCAAAAGAAAGACTTGACAATAGGGAAAATGTTGTAGTAACAGGAAACCCTATAAAGCTAAAAAAACAAAATTATACAGAAGCCCAAAAAACAAAAATAAAAAAAGAATTAGGTCTAAAACTTGATAAACCAGTGGTGTTAGTTTTTGGAGGAAGCCAAGGAGCACAAAGTATAAATAGAAGTTTTATTGAGATTATTGTAAATAAAAAGAACAAAAATTATCAAATAATGTGGGCAGCTGGTCCAGAACAATACGATAAAATAAAGAACAAACTAAAAGAAGTAAATATAGACATAGATAAAATAGAAAACGCAAAAATAGTTCCATACATATATAATATGGAAGAAGTAATGAATACAGCAGACTTGGTAGTTTGCAGAAGTGGAGCAATGACAATTACAGAAATTTCTGTAGTAGGAAAGCCTGCAATATTTATACCTTTTCCATTTGCAACAGAGAATCATCAAGAATATAATGCGCGTGTGTTAGAAAAAGTAGGAGCAGCAAAGATAATATTAGATAAAGACCTAAACTCTGAAATTTTAGGAAATACAATAAACAGAATGGTAAAAGATAAAGACGAACTAAAACAAATGGGAGAAAATGCAAGCAGAGTTGCAATGCCAGAAGTAGAGAATAGAATTTATGAGGAAATAAGAAGTATTATATAAAGAAACTTACTAATAATAGTAAGTTTTTTTAATATAATATTATCAACAAAAATAAAGACAACATCTTGACATGAGCTTTATAAAGCATTATAATTAATTTATGGAAAGAGGTGATTATTGTGTCTCAAACTTTAGTTAATTTTAGAATTGATGAAGAAACAAAAAAAGAAATGGAAAAAGTATGCGATGAACTAGGAATGACAATGACAACAGCATTGAATATATTTATAAAAAAGATGATTAGAGAAAAAAGAATACCTTTTGAAGTATCAATAGATCCATTCTATTCGGAAAATAATATAAAGTATTTGGAAAAAATAGTTAATGATATCGATTCAGGTAAGGCAAAACTCGAAGAACATGACTTAATAGAGGAGGAATAGGATGAAGCTACTATGGGAAGAAAGAGCATGGGAAGAATATTTATATTGGCAAACACAAGATAAAAAAACACTAAAAAGATTGAATGATTTAATAAGAGACATTCAACGAAATTGCTATAACGGGATTGGAAAGCCTGAAGCTTTAAAAGGAAATTTATCTGGCTGGTGGAGTAGAAGAATAGATAGTGAAAATAGAATAGTATATAAACAGTATGAAAATAATATTATTATAGCATCTTGCAAAAGTCACTACAAAGAATAAAATACAGTATTATTTTATTAAAATAATACATCAAATGTCGAATTGTGTCGAAGCCTGGAACACGAAAGTTCTTGCTATTTTAACCCACTTGTATTATATTAAGGAGGTACGCTATTCAAGAAAGGGGGAAATAGAATGGAGTATTCAAAAAGTTTTTTTGGCAGAACTGTAATTGATTGTTCGGATTCAGAAGACATGAAGACAGATGAAAAAATTGAACTTGAATATTACGAAACCCACAACTTGGCAGGAAAAAGCGAAAGAAAATATGGAATTGAAATTATCAAAAGAAAGGAAAAATGCGAAAAATTTAATATTGAATCGAAAGTAGTAAACAATTTATCCAACGAAGAAAAAGTAATAGATAGATTATTAGAAATTTTAATGTTAAACAAAGTAACACCTGTATCAGTAGATGATATAATTTCAGACATATCAGTTTTGGAGTAACCCAAAACTGATTTTTCTGTATTTGTTATTGTATAATGGGTTTTGTAGAATAGTATTAAACAAAACCTAGGTAATATGTATATTTATCAAATTTTTTTGTTCCTTGGTGTTGCACCTCTCTTATGATAAAAAGAAAAATAAATTTTTCTTTTTATCGCATGAAAGGTGCTCCAAATCGCACTCGCTTCAAAGAAGCTCGTTTGGTCGCTTACGCGTCACTACAAAAATCCTCTAAATATACATATTACCTAGGTTTAAGACCTAAATTTTTTACAAAAACCATTATACAGTAACTTGCATTATGTGAAAATTGTGTAAATAGCTTGCAAAAATAAAAAAAGTACGGTAATATAATAAATAGTCTATTTTTATTGCTTACTTTATAACAATAAAAAATAGTTGGAAAAGGTTTATAGGTAAAGCCAAAAAACCTAAATCTGTTGTAAAAGGAGAATATGGTAATAAATATTATCATTAAAAATAATAATGGCAGATAAGTTAATAATTGTGGAATCACCAGCAAAAGCTAATACAATAAAGAAATTTTTAGGAGGCAATACAAAAGTTGTAGCTTCTATGGGGCATATAAGAGATTTGCCAAAATCAAAAATGGGAGTAGACATAGAGCACGACTTTGAGCCTGAATATATAAATATACGTGGAAAAGGGGATTTAATAAAGTCTTTAAAGGCTGATGCAAAAAAAGCAAAGCATGTATATCTTGCAACTGACCCTGACCGTGAGGGAGAGGCTATTGCTTGGCACTTAGCATATATATTGGGAATACCAGAGGATAGTGTTTGTAGAGTAACTTTTAACGAAATTACAAAAGAAACTGTACAAAATTCTATAAAAAATCCAAGAAAAATAGACATGAACTTAACAGATGCACAACAAGCAAGACGTGTATTAGATAGAATAGTGGGATATAAAATGAGTCCTATACTTTGGAAAAAAGTAAGAAGAGGATTATCGGCAGGAAGAGTGCAATCTGTTGCAGTTAAGTTAATTGTAGATAGGGAAGAAGAAATAGAAAAATTTATACCAGAAGAATACTGGAATATATTTGCTACTCTTCTAGATGAAAACTCTGGCAAAACCTTTATAGCTAAACTATATGGCAAAGACAAAAAGAAGCTTGAAATTCATAATAAAGAAGAAGTAGATGCTATTTTAAAAGACATAAATAAAGGAAAATATATTGTAACAGAAGTAAAAAAGGGAGAAAGAAAAAGAACTCCAGCACCTCCATTTACAACTAGTACAATGCAACAAGAGGCATCTAGAAAATTAGGATTCACCTTAAAAAAGACAATGTCTGTAGCGCAAGGATTATATGAGGGTGTAAAAGTAGAGGGAAAAGGTACAGTTGGTTTAATTACATATATGAGAACAGACTCTACTAGAATATCTGAAGAGGCAAGAGCATCGGCTAAAACAGAAATTATAAAACAGTATGGAGAACAGTATTACGAAAATAGATATTACAAAACTAAACAAACTTCTCAAGACGCACACGAAGGTATTAGACCAACATATATTGATTTAAATCCAGAGGACATAAAAGACAGCCTAACTAAAGACCAATATAAATTATATAAATTGATATATAATAGGTTTTTAGCAAGCCAAATGAGTGCAGCAGTATATGATACAATTTCAGCCAATATTGATGTAAATTCATATAATTTTAGAGCAAGCGGACAATCACTTAAATTTAAAGGATTTATGGCACTATATGTTGAAACTTTAGACACAAAAACAGACGAAAACGAAGAATCATTTGTACCAGATTTAAAGGAAAATCAAGAAGTAATAAAACAAAAAATAGATTCGAAACAAAGCTTTACAGAACCACCACCACGTTATACAGAAGCAAGCTTAGTAAAAGCATTAGAAGAAAAAGGAATAGGAAGACCAAGCACATACTCACCAACAATTACTACAATACTAGAAAGAAGATATATAGAAAAAGAGCAAAAGCAATTAGTGCCAACAGAACTTGGAAAAGTAGTAAACAAATTACTTACAGAAAACTTTTCAGATATAGTTAACGTGGAATTTACAGCAAAAATAGAAGAAGAATTCGACGAAGTAGCAGAAGGAAAAGAAAACTGGAAGCAAGTAATACGTGAATTCTATGGACCATTTGAGCAAGAAGTAGAAAAAGTAGACAAAGAGCTAGAACACGTTGAACTAAAAGAAGAAGTGTCTGATGTAAAGTGCGATAAATGTGGCAGAATGATGGTAATAAAATATGGAAGATTCGGGAAATTCTTAGCTTGCCCAGGATACCCAGAATGTAAAAACACAAAACCATTTGTAGAAACAATAGATGTGCCTTGCCCAAAGTGTGGAGGCAAAATTCAAGTACGAAAATCTAAGAAGAAAAGAAATTTCTATATTTGCGAAAACAATCCAGATAAGTGTGACTTCATTTCTTGGAATAAGCCAAAGAAGGAGAAAGACAATTAGTTCTAAGCTTACAAAGATTTTTTTGCAATTAGGGACGGGTTTGTTTTACTAAATTTGTCTAAAAATAGTAAGTGTATATATTTTTTAGTTTAGTCGGAATGCTTAAGGTGGGAACCGACAAGTTTAAAAACTGTTAAACGAAATTTCTAATTTCGTTTTTACAGTTTTTACGCAGTTGGGGGCCGAAGACTAAAATAAAAAATATATACCCTTACTATTAAATTAGAGCGAATTTTTGGCAAAACAAGCCCGTCCCCAATTGCAAATTTTAAATCTATGTGATATAATTTTTCATTAGTGAAAATATAAAGGAGTTATTTACAAAATGAACAGAAATGATGACCAATATAAAGTTTTTAAACAGCTAGTACACACATTTTATCATAATGAAGCTACAAAAACTAAGGATATTCAAAATAAAGTAAATAATTTAATAATTGAACCAAGACTCATCTACGATACATTTCATAAAACCTTAAAAGCAGAGTTTAGAATAGGAGATAGTCAGCTATATAAAATAAAAAGTCTGCCAGAGTTTTTTGAGAGAATGCTTAATCACGAGGAATATAAATATGGTGCCAAACTAAGTTTTGTGCACGATAAATCAGCATTTAGAGAAGAGGACGCACGGATTATTAGAATTTATTTTAAAATATGCAGAAATTATTAAATACTCAAATGAGACTGTAGGCAGTTATGGAAAATATATGAGAACTATGAGTAATGAATATATAACCATATCTAATACAGGGTTAGACGAAATTTTTGAAGTATTAAAAAACAAAAAAATCTTATTTAAAAGAGATGCGCAAGATGAGGAAATTGTCTTTGAAGCTCATAATCCAGACATTAAATTTACAGTAGAGCAAGAGAGCAATGGAGATTATATTTTAACTCCAAATATAGACGTATTTTCTTATGATATTTTGCAAGGCTCATCATATTTATATATGCTTACTAAAAATGCTTTGTATAGATGTGATAAAACTTTTGAAGAGACCATACTAAAACTTTTAAATGTGTACAGAGAAAATTATACTCCACAAATAAGGTTTAAAAGAGAAGAATTGCCAAGCTTTTGTTCATTAGTTTATCCAAAACTAAAGGGAGAAATTTCATTAGACAAATTAGATGAGGGTATAATTAACAAATATGTACCACAAGAATTATATATAAAACTATATTTAGACTATGACAAAAATAACTACATCACAGCAGATATAAAATTTGTATATGGAGATGTAGAGTTTAATCCACTAAAAGATACAAACATATCTGTAGCAAGAGATGTTTCAAAAGAAAATGAGTACCTAGATATATTTGTAAATACAGGATTTATGCTAGATAAAGAAAATGGCAGATTGATTTTAGCAGATGAAGAAAAAATATATAATTTCTTATCAGAAGAAATTGGGCTATATATGCACAAGTTTGAAGTGCTAGCTACAGATGTATTTAAGCAAAGAGAAATAAAAAAGCCTAAAATTGGAAACATAGGCATAAAACTAGAAAATGATTTGCTAAAAATAGATTTGTCTAAAATAGATTTTGATATAGAAGAAATTAGAAGCATAATGCAGAAGTATAAGCTAAAAAAGAGATATCATAGACTAAAAGATGGAAGCTTTTTAGATTTAGAAGAAAACGAAACAATGGATTTTATAGGTAGTTTGTTAGAAAACGAAGATATTAGCTACAAACAAATACAAGAGGGAGAAATAGAAATACCTATATCAAGAGGGATGTATTTAGATAGACTTATACAAAACCTTAACACAAATGTAGAAAAAAATGACGAATACAAAAAGATGGTAAATCAAATATCAAAAAGAGAAATAGAAGACAAAATAGAATTACCAAAAGGTTTGAAGTCTGAACTTAGACAATACCAAGTAACCGGTTTTAAATGGCTAAAAATCCTAGACAACTATAAATTTGGAGGAATACTTGCAGATGATATGGGATTGGGAAAAACAATACAATTATTAGCAGTAATTCAATCTTACTTAGAAGAGGAAAAGAATCCTAGTCCAAGTATTGTTGTATGTCCAAGTTCGCTTTCACTTAACTGGAAAAATGAAATTGATAAATTTGCACCTAATATAAAAACTCTTGTTATTCACGGAAATGCAGAAGAAAGGGCAAATCAAATTGAAAATATAGAAAAATATAATTTGGTGATAACTTCGTATGATTTACTAAAAAGAGATATAGAGGAATATAAAGAAAAAGACTATAAATTTAAGTATATAATTGCAGATGAAGCACAATACATAAAAAACAATAACACTCAAAATGCAAAGGTGATAAAAGAAATTAAGGCAGATACAAAATTTGCACTAACAGGAACACCAATAGAAAACTCTTTATCTGAACTATGGTCTATATTTGATTTTATTATGCCAGGATATTTGTACAGTTATAGAAAATTTAAAGAAATCTATGAAGTACCTATAGTAAAAGACAATGACGAATGGGTTTTGAAAAAATTAAAAATGCTAATTGAACCATTTATCTTAAGAAGAACAAAACAAGAGGTATTAACAGAATTGCCAGACAAGACAATAAGTGTACTAAATAACGAAATGCAAGATGAACAATTAAAAATATATACATCATATATGGCAAATGCAAAAAGAGAAGTAAGTCAAGAATTAAAAGAAAATGGATTTGAAAAAAGCCAAATGAAAATCCTAGCATTACTTATGAGACTAAGACAAATTTGTTGTCATCCATCTTTATTTCTATCTAACTATACAGGAGAAAGTAGTAAACTTAACCAATGTATAGAAGTAATAAAAGATGCAGTACTTTCTGGACACAAAATTTTGTTATTCTCTAGTTATTCAAGTATGTTAGAAATAATTGGAGAAGAATTAAAAAAAGAAAATATAAAACACTTTAAACTTACAGGACAAACCAAAGTAGGAGATAGGTTAAAACTTGTAGAAGAATTTAATAGCAACAACGAAATAAAGGTGTTTTTAATATCACTTAAGGCAGGAGGCACGGGCTTAAACTTAATCGGAGCAGATATGGTTATACACTATGACCCATGGTGGAATCTATCTGCTGAAAATCAAGCAACAGATAGAACCTATAGAATAGGGCAAAAGAAAAATGTACAAGTGTATAAGCTAATTACTAAAGATTCAATAGAGGAAAGAATATATGAGCTCCAAGAGAAAAAAGCACAGCTTGCAAAATCAATGCTTTCTACAGAAACTACATTTATAAACAAGCTATCAAGAGAGGATATAATGTCGCTATTTGATTAAATGAGAAAAATGTGCTATAAT